>JBIOHI010000117.1:0-6863 GCA_044448845.1 Bacteroidia bacterium | reverse complement strand
GCCTTCCATATTGTAAATACTGACCGTTTCAGATGTTGAAGAATTTACGGTTAAACTATTCGTGAATGGATTCGGAAAAATCGCAGCTTCATTATTCATCAACCTTTTCAGAGCCGCACTCACCACTTCGGAGTATTGGAAATTTCCGTCAAGGTCAACTTGCTTTAACCGATAAAAAATTGTGTTTGTAGTTTGTTGTTTGTAGTTTGTTGTTAGGTTGTCGGTAAACAAATAATTACTGGTTGAATTTGAATTCCCCTTTCCTTTCACGCTTCCCGCTATGATCCATGAACTATGATCTATCGACTTTTCAACATCAAACCGGTCATTATTGATTTCCGAAGCGGTACTCCAGTTTAAAGAAACTGAATTTTCGTTTTCCAATTTTGCGGAAATATCAAGCCATTTAACAGGGAGAACGGTGTTCCCCCAGCTTGTCCCGGCACGCATACCATCGATCAAAACGGAATTGGTTGTTGTTGGCCCCTGGCGAATGCAAACCGATCTTACCCTGGAAATATCTGATACAGTCATATCTGTTGCTACTAATTGCGGAGCCGGTTCTGCAGCAGGAACTCCGCTCGAAAAGAACCATGCATAGACACTGTCGTTAGTGCTTGAACCGGCATTGAACATATACCTCATCACTACAAGGTAAGTTGTTCCGAGATTGCAATTGGTGCTTGCAAAAACAGCTCCGCTTGAGCCGCTTGATTTGCTCAACCCGAGTTTTACAGCAGGTGTTAGAAAAACATTTTGCAGAAACAATCTCCCGACATAATTGGTTGTTAAAGAAGTGCCGAACGTGTCGTTGAAAAATAAAAAATATTCCGAATTCGTGTTTGAACCACTTCCTCCTGTAACTTTCATTAAAAAAGAAATATATACGCTGCCGGATGAAATCGCGGTAACGGCTGTATTGACACTTTCCATGGTTGCCAGTCCATTTGTAAAGGAAAGCGAACCGCTTCCGGTAACTGCTCCGCCACCCGTATAACCCGTATAGGTGAGGTTAGCCGTTGAATATAAAACCGTGTCGATGCCGGCATTTAAAAAAGGCTTCCAGTTTGTAGTGACACCACTGCTGCCGGATAAGATGCCTGCAGTTGTTCCGTAATTAAAATTTTCACTCAGGTAGGTTTGAGCAATACCGTTTTTTACGGGTAAAATTAAAAGAAGAAGGATAAATTTTTTCATGATTAGATTTGTTTGTAATCAAAAGTAGAAAAAAAATCGGAAAAGAAAATGAATGGATAAAAAAAATTGCGTGCCGTTAAAGAAGCAAATCTTAAGTCCCGTCAGTAGGAAAGATACTGCCGGTACAACTCCTGCAAATAAGCGCTCCCATACCGGAAAATTTTTGCAGAGTCCTGGGGCGAACGAAATTCCTTATGCAAAAATAACTGGTCGGTGTAACGGTAAACGTAGGCATTGTTCTTATCGAAAAAGAAATTCAGGTATTCATCAGCCGAATAACCAAAATCTTTGGTGTACGGATTCAATAAATTCTTGCTCCAGAAAAAAGGAGTTGCGTCTCCGCCAAGCTGCTTCAGTAGCGTGTTTGCGAGGTCGTTGTGATCTCCCATCTTGTCAATCTTCATTCCGTGGAATTCCGGTTTGATCACATCGCCATAAAGAAATCCAACGATCTGCCGGCTCCGCGGATTATAAAAATCAGTATGCTTCGGTGTGTTGTGGGAATGATCGGAACTGAAAACGAACAGCGTGTTTTTGTACCACGGTTGTTTTTTCGCTTCACGCATGAAAGCACCAATGCACGAGTCGGCATAATGTGCCCCGTTCACGTACATGTTCTCGTCACCGCCCCAGGAAAAATATTTTGTTTCACCCGGGTAATCAAAAGGAGAATGGGAACTCATGGTGAAAGCTGTGGTGAAAAAAGGTTCACGGAATGTCGGAAGATCAGTCAACAATTTTCCGAATAAAAACTGGTCGTGGTAACCGAGTTTTCCTATCGGCAAATTCTTACCGAAATCTTTTCCTTCAACAATTTTATCGTACTTATTAAAATAAATATAACCCTTGATGTTGCCATATTCAAGCTGGCCTCCGAAGTAATAGGCCGTGAAATAATTTCGTTTTTTGAAATGCGAAACGATGGAAGGAAGTTTCTGGAATTTATCGGGCTGCCGCATGATCACCACGCAGGGCTGCGAAGGAAAGGCGGAAAGCAAGGCACAATGCCCCTGGTCGGAAAGTGTGCCCGAAGAATAGAATTGAGTGAATTCAATTCCGTCAGAAATAAGATTTTCCATATTCGGAGCAACGCTGTCGAATCCGCTTAATGATTTCAAGAGGTCGGCCGACCAGCTTTCCAGGATGATCAAAACCACATTTGGATTTTTGGTAGTAAGAATTTCAGGGAAAGTGTCTTTCTTCACGCTGAAAAGTTCGGCAACGATTTTTTTTGATTCGGCATCGCTGTAAAGTTTATATGGATTAGTTCCATCATCTTTGCGGTTCTCCCAAAAACTCTGGCCTACATTCCAAAAAGTATTTACGGAGGCAAGATTTAAAAAATTCGATTGGCTGTAGTACGCATCGCTTTGCTGGATCGGGATCTCCTGCAGCCCGCCACGAATCCCAAGAAGGATCAATAACGGAAAAAGAAGAATTCCGATCACGGGCACCGGCCAGTAAAATCTTTTCAGTTCATAGTTATAACTGAACCAGCGTTTATAACTGAAAATAAAAACTGCGCAGAGTGAAAAAATAACAAACAGTCCCCCGAAGAATTCTTTCGGAGTTGCCGAATTATACACTTCACTGGGATGTGAAAGAATGAGCACCGCCTTGCGGCTGAGTTTGGTGTGCCATTCATCATAGATCGGGATCTCGAAAGCATACCCGATTATGCAGAGGATAATAAAAAGATATTGAAACCAGGACTGGATACGGATGTAAATTCGTTGCCTGAAAACGGAATAGGATAAAAATAAAATAAAAGTTACCGCACCGAAATAACTTGCCATGGAAAGGTCGAGGTGGAGTGCCGAAATAAAACTGAATAAAACTTCTTTTATTTGAATACCTTCCCATTCATCGTGGTTGTAAGCGATAAAAATAAACCGGTTAAAGGCAAAAAACAGGAACCAGAAAATGTAACTTTTAATAAATGCCCACAGCAGCATCAGCGGTTCGCTCTGCCGTATTTTTTTCCAACTGAATTTTGTCAATGAATATTTTTATTTATTTGAATGCGATTAAAATTTTTCCTGAAAGTTTAAAATCATTTTCAGTTGGCATCATTCACCGGGGCATACCCGCCTTTTTCAAATTGTTTATTTTTCATCGTCCAGTCAGCTGCCCGTTCGGTGATCAATTGCGATTCGGACAAAAGCTGAAGAAGGTTGGTGATCAATGAGCTTTGATAAGAAGATAAGATGTTGAGTTGCGTTTTTTCTGCCGGTAATTTTACATCATCTCCATAATTTATCTTTGCCAGTTCGGTATCAAATGTTTTGACCAGGTTTCCAAAACCCGCCCGGTCTGAATTCCAGGTATCCATAAGTGTTTTCAGATCCTGTTCAGCTTGCGCAAGATGTTTTTTCATTGTGGCGGCCATGATCACTTTCACTTTTTCGGGATCATGATATGCGCCTTCTCCGCCTTTGATCAGAGGCAAGGATTTCAACTGGCTTTTTGCCTCTTCGTTAATGGACTGATGTTTCGCATCAACCTGTTCATTCAATGTTCTCATCTTCAACTGGTGATTGCTCATGAATGCATTCGCATCCTGGAATGTTTTGATTGAAACCGGCATCATTTCGCTCAACACCGGTTTATCGGGAGCTTTGGCACCTTCAGCTCTTGCTTCCCTTCCGATCTTGTTCATGTCCACATTATTTTCCTCCATAAGTTTTTTCATGCAGGCATCTTTTTCCGACTCCGACATTTTTTTCCATTCGGCACGGAAAGCAGGATCCTGCATTTTTTGTGCAAACAACGCCTGTGTCTTTTGTATTGCGGGATCACGGGAAACGGCATTCTGGTTTTGCGGTGGAATAACTCCATTGCTTTTCATGTAAGCCACCTTTTCCTCGTTGGTCATTTTCTGAAATTTTTCCTTGAATGCCGGGTCTTTCATTTTTTCGGCAAAATCCATGGTTGCCTGCGAAGGCATGTCCTGCTTGCCTGCCAGATTTTTTTTTGCATACTCTTCCTTTTGAGCATCCGTCATGTTCTGCACATTGTCTTTCTGCATCTGTTCATTCAGTTGTTTTGCATTTTCAATCCTTTTATTTGTTTCGGCATTGGGAGTGGAATTCGCTTTCAGCAGGTTTTGTAATTCCTCATTCAGCGGCTTGTAAAAATTTTCAGCCGATGGCTTTGTTTCTTTCATTACACACCGGGTTGACGCATCATTCATTGTGTTTGCAGGAGTCATGAGCTTTTCACAAAGTTGCGAACAACTCACTTTTGAAATATTTTGTGCGACAGCTATACTACCAGCGAATGCAAAAGCGGTCATTAATAGGATGCGGGCATGGGTTGTGTTGATCATAAAAAAAGTTAGAGCACAAATATATTTTAATAAATGCAGAATTTCCTCTCGTTTTATTTTTACGCTAAAAATTTAAAAGAATATTTTTTTGAAACTGTGGTAAATAAAATTAGTTTAGTCGCTTAATTTCAAATCATGGAACACTCAAATCAGGAAATAAAGGGATTGCCGGAAAATGCTTTCCGCGAACTGAAAGAAAATGAAAAGTATGAACCGCTGATGTCGCCCGACAAAGTTTACCCTGAGGTGAATACTTATTCGGTTCTGATGGGATTGCTTATGGCCGTAATATTTTCGGCAGCCTGTGCTTATTCAGGTTTGAAAATAGGGCAGGTGTTTGAAGCGGCCATCCCGATCTCTATCATTGCTGTAGGAGCTTCAGTGGCATCAAGGCGACCGAATGCTCTCGGGCAAAATGTGATCATCCAATCCATCGGTGCAAGTTCGGGAGTGATCGTTGCCGGAACAATTTTTACCATTCCGGCTTTATATATTCTCCAATATAAATACCCGGAAATTCAGCCGCAGTTCTACCAGATATTCTTCAGCTCACTGTTTGGTGGAATGCTTGGTATTTTATTCCTGATCCCGCTTCGCAAATATTTTGTGAAGGACATGCATGGCAAACTTCCGTTTCCGGAAGCAACTGCGAGTACACAAATTTTAGTGACAGGTGAAAAAGGCGGCAAGCAGGCAATTCTTGTTGTGATGAGTGGTTTGATTGGTGGGATTTATGATATGCTTTCTTCCTCATTCAGGTTCTGGGATGAAATGTTCACTTCCCGAATTCTCCCGATGGGTGGTGTTCTTGCGGATAAATTCAAACTTGTTTTCAAGTTGAATATCTCCGCGTTGATCTTTAGTTTCGGATACCTTGTTGGATTGCGTTATGCAACCATCATCACAGTTGGTTCATTGTTGTCGTGGTTCGTATTTGTTCCATTGATAAATGAGATCGGAAATATCGTGGCGGCAAATGGCGGTGTCAATCCATTCAGTGCGATGAGTGCCGAACAGATCTTCCGTGCGTATGTTCGCCCGATCGGTATCGGTTCAATTGCCATGGCAGGTATCATTGGCATCATCAAATCATACAAAGTCATTTTCGGGTCGTTCAGCCTGGCTTTGGCGGGATTTAAAAAATCTGGATCAACGGAGAAAGTCGAGCGTACGCAAAAAGATATGAAGATGAGTAACGTTTTATTGCTGATCATTTTTTCCATTATTTGTATTTTTATTTTTCTTTTGGTAGGAGTGAAGATCACCATGATGCAGGCAATCGTTGCCTTGCTCACAGTTATCATCATTGCATTTTTGTTCACAACAGTTGCGGCTAATGCGATCGCAATTGTAGGAACAAACCCGGTTTCGGGAATGACCTTGATGACCTTGATTCTTTCGTCTTTTATTTTATCGGCAACGGGATTGACCGGATGGCAGGGAATGGTGAGTGCGTTGATCATTGGTGGAATAGTATGCACGGCACTTTCGATGGCAGGAGGTTTCATCACTGATCTGAAAATCGGTTATTGGCTTGGAACGACTCCTTACAAACAACAGAGCTGGAAATTTCTCGGTACTTTAGTTTCTGCCGCAACTGTTGGCGTGGTGATCTATATTTTAGGAAAATCGTATGGTTATGTAAACACCCCGCAAACGCCTGATCCGCTTGCCGCTCCGCAGGCGAACGCGATGGCAGCCGTGATCGAACCGCTGATGCTTGCCAATGCAAAAGTGTATTGGATATTGTATTTGGTTGGAGCGATTATTTCCATTTTATTAAATTCAATTGGAATTCCTCCGCTTGCATTTGCGCTTGGAATGTTTATTCCGCAAGACTTAAATACTCCCCTGATCGTTGGTGGAGTTCTTGCACATTATTTACAAAAAAACAAAGATGAAAAATTGGGTGAAGCGAGGTATCAAAGAGGAACCCTGATCTCTTCCGGATTCATTGCCGGTGCAGCTTTGTTCGGTGTATTGGGTGCCATCTTCTTATTTTTTGATGTTCATTTGGATATCGGCAAAAACCTGTGGGCCGAAGGAAGTGTGATGCCCCAGTTGCTTGCCTTTATCGCCTTCGTTGTGCTCATCATTTATTTTGTTTGGGAAACACTGAGGGCGAAGAGGGAGGATATTTAATAGTTACGAATTACGAATCAATACGAATTTACGAATAGTTAAGTAATCTGCAGAATGAAACTTACAATACGCGAATCTGACTGCCACTGCCTCCTGCTGCTTGCTTCTTTCGGCCTAAAACGTCACCGCCATGCCGCCAAGAATATTGAAACCGTAAACGGGGTAATTGTACCAAAGCTGGTAGGTATTGTTGGTC
>JBIOHI010000116.1:0-6866 GCA_044448845.1 Bacteroidia bacterium | reverse complement strand
TAACACGTGTCGCTGTAATCGAGTTCGTTGGTTTCGAAATAAGTTTGAAGGTTGTAATTCTGGATATGGAAGATTCCTTCCACCACGCATTTGTCGGTTGCACTCATCAGCACTTTGGTATCCGCGCGGTCGCCAAGCACCAGCCCGAGGGCCCCGATGAGAATGGATTTCCCGGCACCCGTTTCACCGGTGATGATGTTCAGCTTTTCGTCAAAGTGAATATCCACACGGTTGATGATGGCATAATTGGATATGTGAAGTTGGGTTAACAAATTATTTTAAATCTAAAATGAAATTTCTCAAAAATAATTGTTGTGAGGGAATAAATGGATTAATCTTAAAAAAAATTAAAGATGCAAATCAAAACGTCCGGATGTAATGTGAATTGTATCTCCGTTATGCTGATGATATTTATCGTAAACATCAAATTCAAAAGTGCCTGCCACGTAGCCGCTAATTGGGTCAAATCTTAATAGATGTAAATATCCAGTTGAAAGTGTATCAGCATAGTAATTTATCATCGTTTTAGAATTCAAATAATTTGCCCATTGCATCGAAAACTTTTTGTTATAGAATTTGTAATAGCCAGTATCTGTAATGGGTTGTAATGCAAAATTAATATCTTCTCCATTGTTATCGTTAGACCCATGCACGGCAAGTTCTTGTTGCACATACTCAACAAATTCTCCACCACTACCAAAGGGAAGATGTTTCGGCAGCCAAATTTTACCATTCACAAGACAACCAAACGTTTTTTGACCAGTGGTTGTAATTGGAGGTAAGCAGGTATCGCATGGTGTTGGTTGCGGGTTTGTAGTTTGTTGTGTAGGAGAATCTTTTTTGCATTGCTGCAAAAACAGCATCAGTAAAAAAGCAAAGAAGAAAATCCAGGTAGAATGTTTTTTCAAAGTAAAAAATAGTCAGACAAAGTTTGGTTTAAAAAAGGAGAAAGGCAAGGAAAGTTTTTTGGGAAGAGACAAGTTACATGGACACCTTCCCTAACCCTTCCTTAAAATAGGAAGGGGACAGTTCCCGTTAACGAGAACGAAGTCCTCCTTGTCATGTCGAGCGAAGTCGAGAACAAGGAGGAGAGACAGAGGAGGTGTCATGAATTAGCCGAACCCGCTTTCAATTTTCCCAATGCACCTTCTAACTTATTCAGCATCTCGGGAATTTCTTCTTTCCTGCAAGTGCCAACGCTCAGGCGGTACCACGGAGATTCTTTGGAAGAACCAAAAGCAGAAAACGGAACGACTGCAATTTTTGCTTCATTCAAAATATAAGAAGTTACATCGGTTTGCGATTGCAAAATTTTTCCGTCAGAGGTTTGTTTTCCCTTCAAATCAATTTTTATTGTCAAATAAATCGCAGCTTGAGGAACAATCGCTTCCACCGCGAATCCTTTTTGTTTTAATGCTTCAAATCCTTCATAAATTTTTTGCAACCGTTCGTGAATCTCATTTTTATAATTCGTCAGGTAATGATGGATGGCTTCTGTTTGAACCAAATATTTTGCAGCCGCTTTTTGTTCCGGCATCGGGCTCCACGCACCGATGTGTGAAAGTATGGCTTTCATTTTACCGATGATGTTTTCCGGCCCCATTGCCCAGCCCACACGCACGCCTGTTGCGGCAAACGCTTTACTCATTCCATCCACAAAGATCGTATAGGGTTTTAATTCCGGGCGGAGGGAAACCGGGTCGTAATGTTTGGTTTCACCGAAAGTAAGCGTGCAATAGATTTGATCGAAAAGAATGAAAAGTTTTTTCTCATTCTCACTTCGCGATTTATTTTCCGCGATCACCAGGTCGCAAATTTCTTCCAAAGCTTTTTTGGTAAACGTTGTTCCGGTAGGATTCAATGGAGAACACAAAGCCAGCAACGAAGCACCTTTCAGCAAAGGTTTCAATTCTGTTGCAGTTGGCATAAAAAAATCTTCCGGTTTCGTTTCCACTTCCACTTTCACGCCTTCCATAAAATGAGCGTAGTGATTGTTATTCCATGACGGAATTGCATAAATTATTTTTTCACCACGGTCGCAGATAGTCCGGTAGGCTGCGTAAATGGCAGGCCTTCCGCCACCCGTTATCAAAATCTCACTCGCTGAATAATCAAGACCCTGGTTGGCTTTAATGAATCCGGAAACTGCCTTTCGTAATTCCAAAATTCCTTCGGAAGCAGGATAATTCGTGAAATGATTTTTATAAGCTTCGACAATTTCTTTTTCGAATTCGAGCGGGATGGGAAAAATTTTCGGATCAAAATCACCGATTGTGAAATTGTAGATCTTTTCCCCGTTTTTTATTTTTTCGTTGATCTCGGCTGCGAGTTTGAGGATCTCCGAACCGATCAGTGTTTCAGCAAGATTGGAAAGTTTCATTATTTTATTTTTTCGTATTTGACAGAATTCGTAATGTTCATTTCATTCAGCAACGCGATCACTTTCGGTTTCTCGCTTTGCGAGGCATTTTTAAAGATATTCACCAGTTCATCCGATTTGGCTTCGAAGAACATGATCATCATCACCGACATGGGAAATGATTTGGAGACTTTTTGAACCAGTTCAAGGCTTGCATAAATGGTCTTGCGGGCTTCATCCGGATTTTTACTCATCATGTCCATTCCTTTGCGGTGATACATATAATAGGCTTCACGGATGGGACGGAATTGTTCGTTGAGAATGTTATCGATCAAATTATAACGCGTTCGTGTTGATTTTTCGAAAGCTTTCCAACCGGCTAATCCGCCCTGCTGAGCATTGATCATCACCGTTTGCGCCTTGTTGAAATAAGGTGTTCCGCCCAGCATTCCGAAGGAATCGTAATCAAGCCCGAGTATGAAATAGGCATAAAAACCCATCATGGAAGTGAGGTTGGAGATGTACGAATTTTCGTTGAAATCGAGGCGTTGAAATTCCTGGTAATCGAACTCCCAGTTCTCGTCATTAAAATTTAAGAGCACCGAATTGTAAGAAGTTCCGTACACCGGCCGGACACTTTGAATTTGCGCAGTAGCGCTGAAATGGTTGGAAGCAAGATCGTATGAAGTGAGAACGATCTGGATGGTGCATTCCACTTTTTCGTTACTCTGAATTTTGTCGAGGCACCACTTGGTGTTATTCATGAATTCCATCAACGCATTTTCGAGCGCACGGAATAAATGTTTATCCGTCATCTGGATTTGGTTGTCGAGGATGTTCACCTTGCAACTCAGATCCTGCGCGAACGAAAGGCGGAAGCAAAAAAGAAAAAGGATAAGGATGAATTTACGCATTCAGCAATGTCATTACCTTGTGAACAATATCCTGTGCCACTTCCGTTTTTGATTTCAACTTGTGGTCGGTCTTATTTCCTTTCCGGTCGATGATGGTGATCTTGTTGGTCTGGTGGCCAAAGCCCGCTCCTTTTGATCGAAGCGAGTTCAGTACTATGAAATCAAGATTTTTTGCGTGCAGTTTTTTAACCGCATTTTCCACTTCGTGATCGGTCTCCAAAGCGAAGCCAACCAGGAATTGTTTTTTAGATTTCATTCGTCCGAGTTGTGCAAGAATGTCTTTGGTCTTTTTCAGTTTCAGATGCAATTCATCACCGCTCTTTTTTATTTTGGTGATGGAAACTTTTTCGGGAGCGTAATCGGCAACAGCCGCGCTCATTACAGCGATATCTGATTTAGCAAATTGATTAACGGTCTTTTCATACATTTCTTCCGCAGAGGTCACATCGATCCTTTTTATGTCCTGGTTGGATTCATGCAGTTCGGTTGGGCCGGAAATTAAGGTCACCAAAGCGCCATGTCTTGCAAATTCTTCGGCAATGGCGAATCCCATTTTCCCACTCGAATGATTGCCGATGAACCTCACCGGGTCGATGCTTTCGTAAGTCGGGCCTGCGGTCACCAACACTTTTTTGCCTTTCAGTTTTTGAGTGACCTGGGTGGTGTGAACGATGAAATTGATGATCTCTTCGGGTTCGATCATTCTCCCGAAACCATTTAGTCCGCTGGCAAGTTCTCCTTCAGCAACCGGCAAAATAATATTTCCGAAATCATGAAGCGTTTGAATATTTTTTTGCGTGGCCGGGTGTGCATACATATCGGCATCCATAGCGGGAGCGATGAATGTTTGGCATCGTGCTGAAAGATAAACTGCCGACAACAGGTTATCGCAGATACCATTTGCCATTTTCGCGATCGTGTTTGCAGAGGCAGGAGCGATCAGGAAAAGATCCGCCCACATTCCCAGTTCCACATGGTTATTCCAAACACCGGTTTCATCCGATGTGAATTTTCGCAACACCGGGTTTTTGGAAAGCGTGCTTAACGTAAGCGGTGTGATAAAATGAACCGCTTCATCTGTCATGACCACTTTCACTTCAGCGCCTGCTTTTACAAGCAACCGCACCAGTGTTGCCGATTTGTAGGCAGCAATGCTCCCGGTTACCCCCAATACTATTTTTTTCCCGCTAAGCAAAATAAAAGAAAATTATTCAGTGGGATTTTGCGGTTCTTTAGCCGGATTCCTGTAATAAATTTTATCGTTCAGAAATTCTTCAATGGCGATCAAAGACGGTTTCGGAAGTTTTTCGTAGAACGAAGAGATCTCGATCTGTTCGCGGTTCTCGAAAACTTCTTCCAGGGTGTCGTTGTCGTTGGTGAACTCCTGGAGTTTGTTGTGCAGTTCTTCCTTCATCTGTGCAGAGATCTGGTTCGCGCGTTTTGAAATGATCGCGATCGATTCGTACACATTTCCGGTTTCCAGATCGAATTTGCGGAGGTCGCGAACGACTGTGGTTTGCGGAACTCCCGTGTAGTTGTTGTTATTCATTTTTAGTTTATGATTTGATTTCGTCTTTTTCTTTTTCCTTTTTCGGATCGGTTTTGATCCGCATATGTTTCACGCCCATTTCGCATTTGTAATTCATTTTTTTGAGTTCATTCAGGTATTTACTGTCCGGATAATCGGCTGTGAACTGCTGCATCGACAGAACTGCCTGGGCAAACCGTGCTTCTTTTTTCTTGTCGATGCTGTTGTTGGTTAACAGGTAATGCGATTTTACCGTGAGGTAATCCAGTTCTTCCTTGTACGGAGTTTCCGGGTAATCCTTGATCACATTTTGTAAAGCAATAGCGGCACTGGCATATTCACCGGTGCGGTAATACATTTTCGCATTGCGGTACGATTTATACATGAGCTTGGTACGCAATTTATCAATTTGCTGGTTGCACTCCGGGATGTACTTGCTGTCGGGATAAACACTGATAAAAAGCTTGATGGCTTCGAGTGCTTTGAAGGTGTCCGTTTGATCAAGGTACCAATGCTGCGACTCAAGGTAAAGGCAGTACGCATACATGTACAAACATTCTTCCGCCCATTTGCCTGTGGGAAAATTCTCATAATACATTTTGAACTGGTAACCCGCCAGCAAATTGTTTTGCAAACCGAAATTACAATATGCGCTGTAGTACATCACTTTTTCGGCCATCGAAGTACCGGCAAAGCTTTCCTGCAGTTGTTCAAATAAGGTGGAAGCGCGGTAATAATCTTTTTTATTGTAGTAATATTGGGCCAGCTCGAGTTTCTTATTGGTATCAGGGTTTTTCAGCGTTTTTTGATACTGCGTTTTACAACCCGGAACGAGGGCGATGATCAAAATAAAAAAGAAAATTTTCTTCATGAATGGAATTCGAACGCGAAGTTAAGGCATATATTTTTTTTGTCAATAGGCAAACCGGTGTAAAATGAATTATATTAGCTTTGCCTTTAGAGGATTAGAGGCTAAATCGGGGTGGAATTATTTTTCTTTGAACCGAATATTTTTCTTTGTCTGAAGGATGGAAAAAACAGCAGTAAAATTGATGATGTTTCTTTTGATGACCATTTGTTATTTGGTTGTCCATGCTCAGTCAACTTCGATTGTCCGTGGGGATAGTAGCGATTTTTTTAAATTTGCAGATCCGAAAACAGGAAACGATTCCATACCTAAAGTCGAACAACTTTTGAACTACGCTAATTCGTTCATGGGCAAACGTTACCGCAGGGGAGGAACTTCTCAAAAGGGTTTTGATTGCTCCGGATTTACAATGACCGTTTTCGCGCACATCGGTATCCGGCTTCCGCACACTTCGGCAGGCCAGGGATTGATGGGATTGGAGGTATCGAAAAATAACATTCGGAAAGGCGACCTCATTTTTTTTAAAGGCCGGAGCCGGAGAGGAAGCCGGATCGGGCACGTTGGAATTGTGGTTTCCGAAAAAGGGGAACCGGTTCGGTTCATTCATTCCAGCGTATCCGAAGGAGTGATGATCGATAATTTATCGGCCGATTATTACAGGAACCGTTTTGTAAGATGTACAAGAGTTCTGCTCTTCTGAAAATAAAGTGGATTACGTTCCATTTTTTTGATTTTATTTTGTCAGTGAATTTTAAATTTAAAATTATGAAAGATAAGATCTACACCACTCATTTGATGTTTCTATGCGTGTCAATCGTTGCAAAAGCCAAAAAGAACGGATTACTTTTGATCCTGTTGTTTAATTTTTCCGGAGCTTTTTCACAGGCTTTATCCGGAGGAAGCGTTTACCCGATAAACGGAACACAAAGTCCGCCTACTTCTTTTTCAACTGTTGCCAATGCCGCTTCGTATGCCGTCACGAATGGTGTGACCGGGACAGGCAATGTGATCTTTCAATTGCAAACGGGTTACAGTTCTTCAGCCGAACCCGGCACAGGAATTTTTTTAGATTCAGTTCCCGGAACCAATTCAACAAGAGGAATTATAATCAGGCCGGCAACCGGTTTCTCGGTGACCATTTCCGGCTCCGATACGGCAAAAGGACTGCTGAATTTCAGAGGCTGCAGTTATTATACG
>JBIOHI010000115.1:0-6880 GCA_044448845.1 Bacteroidia bacterium | reverse complement strand
TTGCAGGTGTGGTTATGAGTAAAACTATAACGGGTGCCGTAATGACGGTTAAAACAAAAGTTCAGTTTTTTACCGCACAGGCTGCCGGCAAGGACTACCGGCTTTCTTTATTTGTAGTGGAGGATAAGGTGGTTGCCGATCAAAACAGTATGGCTGGAACCATTAAAAACTGTATCCATAGAAATCTGTTGAGAACTATTTCAAATAATAACGATTACAAAGGATACCCGTTGAACATCAATGCAGCTATCGCAGCCGATCAAACCTTTGAAAAGAGTTATAACATTAATTTGCCAGGTACCTGGAATACCGCCAATTTAAAAGTTATTGGAGTTATCTATGATTGTACAGCTCCGGGCAAACCCGTGGTAGTTAACACCAGTATGCTCTGGCAATAAAATATTTTTTTAATCTTAAAAAGCTTCCTGCGAATCGCGGGGGGCTTTTTTATTTTATTTCCATTTCACTTTTCCCATCTTTGTAAAATGATACAAGTCCAATCGTTCGTTTTTAATGAATTCCAGGAAAATACATATATATTATATGATGAAACAAAAGAGTGCGTGATTATTGATCCGGGTTGCCGGCATGATTTTGAACAAAAAATGCTGACGGATTTTATTTCTTCAAAAAATTTAAAACCTGTAAAGCTCATCAATACGCATTGCCACATCGACCACATTTTGGGAAATCCGTTTGTTTCAAAAAAATATGCCCTGGAATTATTCCTGCACAAAGATGAATTGCAAACTTATGCGGATACCGGAAGGTGGGCGGAAATGTTCGGATTGGTGATGGAAAAAATCCCGGAGAAAAAAATTTTCATTGATGAAGGCGATCAAATATTATTCGGTAATTCCTCCCTCGATATTTTTTTCACTCCCGGGCATTCGGTTGCGAGTTTGACGTTTTACAATAACTCAGAAAAAATCTGCATCAGCGGTGATGTATTGTTTCGCGGTAGCATCGGGAGAACCGATCTTCCGGGTGGAAATTTTGAAACATTGATCAGCAGTATTCAACAAAAATTATTTTCATTGGATGACGAGGTGAAAGTTTTTTCGGGTCATGGAGATCCGACTACGATCAGTTTTGAAAGAAGAACCAACCCGTTTTTGCAGAATTGAAGTTTTTGTTCGACTCCTCCTGAGCCGCTCATCTTTTCAGCCAATTTACCAGTCAACTATTCAACATGTCAATCAATTTACCCGTCAGCCAATTAAGATATCAACCAAATTTTTTTCTAAAAAATTCCCCCGATAAAAATACCTTTGAAGTTAACTCATGACTGATAAAAAACTTTTTCTTTTGGACGGGATGGCGCTGGTGTACCGCGCTTATTTCGCATTCAGCAAGAATCCGCGAATCACTTCCTACGGATTCAATACTTCTGCCATTTTTGGTTATGTCAATACCGTTCTTGATATTTTGAAAAGAGAAAGGCCCACGCATATCGGGGTTTCGTTTGATACAGCCGCACCAACGGCACGGCACATCGAATTTGAAGCATACAAAGCGCACCGCGAAGAAATGCCGGAAGATATTTCAAAAGCATTACCCTACATCATGGAAATCACCAAAGCGTTGAAAATTCCCATTCTCACTTTGGACGGATATGAAGCGGATGACATCATCGGGACACTGGCAAAAAAAGCAGAGAAAGTTGGGTACGATGTTTTCATGATGACACCCGATAAAGATTTCGGGCAGTTGGTCAGCGATCATATTTTTATTTACAAGCCCGCACACCTGGGAAATGATTTTGAAATTCTTGGCGTACCGCAAATTTTAAAACGCTGGGAGATAACCGATGTAAAACAAGTCATCGATATTCTCGGGTTGATGGGTGATGCCGTTGATAATATCCCGGGGGTGCCCGGTGTAGGTGAAAAAACCGCGAAGCTTTTGATCCAGAAATACAGTTCGGTGGAAGGATTGTATGAGCACACGAATGAATTGAAAGGAAAGCAAAAAGAAAATGTGGAGAATAATAAAGAGCAGGCTTTTTTATCAAAAAGATTAGCAACCATTGACTTGGATGTCCCAATAGAATTAGTGGAAGAGCATTTAATTTTAGAGCCTGCAGATAAGGAAGCCGTAGAAAAACTTTTTGCCGAACTGGAATTTAAAACGATGGCGAAGCGGGTGTTTGAAAACGATGGTTCACAGTTTACTGTTCCCGGTTCACAGTCTAATGTCGGATTGGGTATAAGCGGGAATGACAGGCCCGGCCAGGTAGCCGGGAACACATCCGGAGCTTTTGATTTATTTAACCAGGCATCCCCAACAACTCTAAACTCTAAACAGGAAACTCAAAACGAAGAATCTTCCACACCAAAAAATAACATTTCGAATACCGAACACACTTACTTCTTAATTGACAGTTTAGAAAAGAGAAAAGATCTTTTAGCAAAATTATTGGAGCAAAAAGAAGTTTGCTTTGATACGGAAACCACCGATCTTGAAACACTCGATGCGGAAATTGTCGGGATGTCATTTTCCTTCAAAGAACACGAAGCGTATTATGTTCCATTTCCAGCGGATCAGCATGAAGCAAAAATCATTTTGGATGAATTCAAATCTTTTTTTGAAAGTGAATCCATTTTGAAGATCGGGCAGAATATCAAATACGATCTTGGCATTTTAAAAAATTACCAGGTCGACTTGCAAGGAAAATGGTTTGACACGATGCTTGCTCACTACCTGATTGACGCGGATCTAAGGCATGGCATGGATTATCTTTCCACCACTTATTTGAATTACGAACCGGTTTCCATTTCCACACTCATCGGCAAGAAAGGAAAAGGTCAATTGAACATGCGCGATGTGGAAACAGAAAAAATAAAAGAATATGCTGCCGAGGATGCAGATATCACTTTTCAACTCAAACAGCAATTTGCACCGCAGGTCATTTCACAAAATGCACAGAAACTTTTTGAGGACGTGGAGATCCCGCTCATCGCTGTGCTGAGTGATATGGAACGGGAGGGTGTTCGTATCAACAAAGAGTTTTTGAACGACTATTCGAAACAGATCACCCATGAAATCACGGAACTCGAAAAAAGAATTTATGAACTTGCCGGGGTAAAATTCAATATTGCTTCACCTAAACAATTGGGTGAGGTTCTGTTTGATCACTTGAAACTGGATCCAAAAGCAAAGAAAACCAAGACCGGGCAGTACCAAACCGGAGAAGATGTTTTGCAGGGATTAAGTGAACATGAAATCGCAAAACTGATCCTCGACATCCGGGAAGTACAAAAATTAAAATCTACTTATGTGGATGCATTGCCCACGATGATCAATCCAAAAACCGGGCGGGTTCACACTTCGTTCAACCAGGCGGTGGCGGCAACCGGGCGACTGAGTTCGACCAACCCGAATGTTCAGAATATCCCGATCAGAACAGAAAAAGGAAAAGAGATTAGGAAAGCATTTATTCCCCGGGATGAAAACTATTTGTTGTTGAGTGCGGATTATTCGCAGATCGAGTTGCGCATCATTGCAGCCATCGCCAAGGAAGAAAACATGCTGGAAGCATTCGCGAATGATATTGATATTCACACGGCAACTGCTGCAAAAGTGTACGGAAAAACCATTAGCGAAGTTTCATCAACCGAAAGAAGAAATGCGAAAGCGGTGAACTTCGGGATCATTTACGGGCAAAGTGCTTTTGGGCTTTCGCAGAGTTTGGGAATTCCGAGAAAAGAAGCGGCACTGATCATCGAAGAATATTTCAAACAATATCCGCGCATCAAAGAATATATGAACAACACGATTCATTTTGCACAGGAAAACGGCTTTGTGGAAACCTTGCTGGGAAGAAGAAGGTATTTGCGTGACATCAATTCGAAGAATTTCACCGTGAGAGGTTTTGCGGAGCGAAACGCCATCAACGCGCCCATCCAGGGCAGTGCAGCCGACATGATCAAAGTGGCCATGATCAAAATTCACCGTGAAATGAAATCAAAAATCAATCCCGCCATGGCGGGACAAAAATCTCAAATGATCCTCCAGGTTCACGATGAATTATTATTTGATGTCCATCGTGATGCAGTGAATTTAATGAAAGAAATAGTGAAGTACGAAATGGAAAACGCATTGAAATTAGATGTAAAAATAGTGGCGGAAGTAGGCGTGGGAGAGAACTGGCTCGAAGCACATTAATGTTCCTGTTCGCGTTGTTCAATGGGAGTAATTTGTTTATCTGAAAAAAAAACCTATCTTCCATTTTCTTCATTGTTCCATTGTTGACGTGTGTGCGATTTGATCTCATTAAAAAGGTGAAGCAAAAATTTTATGTGTTTTTCGGCTGGCGCAAGTTTTGGCGCAAGTGTAATTCTTTCGGTTGCCGGAGTTCTTTCCATCCGAAAAGTAAAAACGAAATCCCAAATTTTTTTCGCCAGTATTCCATTTATTTTTGCTGTCCAACAATTTACTGAAGGAATAGTCTGGCTTTCGCTTTCCGATCCGGCCTATTTGCACTGGAAGACAACTTCCGTTTATCTTTTTCTTTTTTTCGCTCATGTGTTATGGCCCGTGTGGGTTCCGGTTTCGGTGTTGTTGCTCGAAAAGAAACCCGGGCGAAAAATGGGATTATTCCTCTTAACTTTGATAGGCGGATTTGTTTCTTTTTTTCTCTTTTATTTTCTGAACACCTATTCCCCTCTTGCGCAGATCGTGTCCTGTCATATTCAATACCGACTCATCGTTCCTCTCTCATCCGTTTATTTTAGCGGTATGTTTTATTTTATTCCTACGGTGATTCCGCTTTTTCTTTCAGGCGTTAAAAGAATGTGGGTATTTGGCATAGCCATTTTTATGTCTTACGTGATCACCGAATTATTTTATGTGGAATTCGTTATTTCCGTGTGGTGCTTTTTTGCAGCGACCCTCAGCGTGATTGTTCTTTATACGATGGATCGGATTACCCAGGATAACGGAAAAACTGCTTACAAAACAATTAGAACAGCCGGGCTAAAAACAGAATTGTTCTAAAGAATTATTTTTTCATCCACGAACAAATCACTCCATCGGTATTGCTGTAAAGGAAGGTATTATCGGACCGGTTGAACGTGATCGTTACCGATCGGTCGTTCATTTTCTCAAATGAATAATCATTGATCTTGATCCAGGTATTTCTTCTGCCGTTTACTTCCTGCTGGATAATGGTCTCTTTCCTTTCATTCGTGGTCATGACAAGGTTCATTTGCACGGTACCGCAATTTGCAACCCAGTTGCCGTTAACCATGGCTTCATTCAAAACGACTTCGAAAAAACCTGATTTTTGCAATGATTTGGAAAACGTATTCGTGATGATCGGCTTTTCGCCTTTCAGCACATGGAAATCAAATTCACTTGAAATGAATTGTCCTCTTCCAATCATGAATAACATCTTATTATCAGTTGTCTTAAATTTCGTTTCCTGTCCCTTCAAAGTTTGCTGGGCACCGAAAATTCCCGAACCGAATAATCCCGTAGAATTTCTGACGCTCACCTGCGAGAAACCTTCAGCCGAATTCACCACTTCTGCACCGTTTGCGTCTTTGATTAAGGCTACCGTGTAATACACATCATAATTATTCCGGTTCTCCGCTCTCACCGAGCAAACATATTTATCTTTTTTTCCATTGTCACTGATCTTCGTGAACTCGCAGGTAACATAAATACCATCCTGGTTACCGAGTTCAAGCTTTTCCTGCGCATGCATAGTTGTAAATGACAGCAACAGGAAACCTATAAAAATATTTTTCATCGCTTTTAGATTGATTACGTTTATCCGGTTATTTTTTTGAAAACAAATATATCTTTTTCGAAATTAATCTGCCCAATGCATTTCCACTTTGTGTTCCACTTTAACTATGCACTTACTTTTTAAACGAAAGAGTAATAACAACGGAATGCAAACGGAAAAAAATATTCCCACCATGAGAAACACATCGTTGTATGTTGGAACCATGGCCTGTTTGTAAACGCTGCCCTTTATTGCGGAAATGGCGGTTAACCGGGAAGATGCTTCATCATTTCCTTTCGATATGAACATCCCGGTGTAAGAATTCAGGCGGTCGTAAGTTGCCTGTTTGAAAACGGAATTTTTTCACTGAGCCTTTTGTAATGAAAAACTCAAAGAAGACTGCGGAGTGTGGACTTTTTTAAAGTTTAGAATTTGATCAGAACCGAAGAGACTTTTTTGCCTTCCCGGCCAAAAACCTTGTATTCTCCTTCCTTAATTTTCCTGGCATGACGGATTGCGAGGTAGACATCATGATCTTTATAGGTTTTAAACTCTTCCGATTTTACTTCTTTCATATTCTCATCAAACACCCGGTTCATCAGCCTGAACCAACCTGTGCCTTCATTATACATCACATAAAGTTTTCCTTTCTCATAAAAGGTTGCACACGACAACATGTAATCATAAATACTTTGATCTTTTGTATTCCGTTTGATCACAGTTTGAGCCGAGCTTCCGTCATTTTTAATTTTAAGACAAATTATGTCTTCTTCCACCGTATAATATTCTGTTTTCTGCGTATGCATCGTTTGATCGAAATACGATTTGGTCAGGGTGTATTCTTTTTCAAGCACCATGATAAGTTCACCTGTTTCGGTAATGTACATGTTTTTATTCGAAAACCATTCGATCCCTTTGATCTTGTCCACTTTTTTCTTATCGGTGACCTTCATCAGCGTTTCATCGGTAAAAGGCACCGTCATTTTCTTTTTACTTTCCAGCGATTTCATGTCAAATATTTCGGCACAAATTCCTTTTGCATAAAAGAATTGGTAATGACATCTGGAAAAACCTTTACCAACTGCCAGTAATTGAAACAAAAAAGCCATTGAAACAAAGTCTTATATTGAAAGAAGAGCATTGGAA
>JBIOHI010000114.1:0-6920 GCA_044448845.1 Bacteroidia bacterium | reverse complement strand
TCTGATTAAAGCCATTAGTCCATATTATTCAGTGTCATCTGTTGCTTTAAACACGGATGCTGAGTTGATACTTGATCCTGCTATTTCCTCTGACCTTGGGAACATGGATTTGAGCGGAAGTCAGTTTACAATTAGCGCTCAAAATGCTGCAGATATTTTAGTTAATAATGCTGCAAGTAATTTAGACTATGTCGGGTATTATGGGTATGGGGCAGCTCTTTCAGGAAATATTAAACAGAGCTATTATCCATTTATGTACGCCCACGGGAATTATTGGAAATCAGGAAATCCGTGTAGCGAGGGAACAGATTATCCGAATTTTTCAGATCCAAATGGACAATTTAATGATTACACTGCCTGGTGGAATCCAAACCATTCAATTGATGGTACTGGCTATTTGACTACAGCACCAAACATTGACTATGTTGATGCTTGCTATTCGGAAAGAGCAGGATATAATAACCAAATTATTCATTCAGGAAATACAAACAACAATCAAGATCGAAACGTTTATGGTAAAACCGGAAATACCCATACGACACCATTATTTGAAAAAGCTGACAGCGTTCCGTTTCTAAATGGGCACAATCTCAAATACGCGGTCAAGTCAATATTTGCCGATGATATTGATACCACATTAACGGGAATGAATGCTCAATTGAATTCGCATGAGCAATTATTGAAACATAATTTCGGTTCATTCACTAACAAAGCGAAACCCGTTGTAAACCTTGTTTATAATAGAATGCAACAAACCATCGGCATTGGGATGAAGCACGGTCTCATTCAAAGAAGTTCAACTTCTGCGCAATTGAATCAACTAATCAATGTCCAGGATACATTGCTTAATAGAACTCCTCTAAATGATTCTAATGCACGATTCACATTAATAAAAGACAAAGCATTAGTATTACGCTTAGCAAACCGAAGAAGTGACGCACTTATTTTATTGGCGCAGGCTCATTCTTTAAGCGACAGCATCGATAAACGTTTTATCGAAAAATGGCAATGCTTTATTCAAAAAGAAATAATGCTTCACGATAGTTTAATAACCAAAAAACAATTTTTGACTTTGGTTAAGCAATGTGGAGTTCCTGATTCCATTTACAGATACGGTAAGCGGTCAACAAATGAGAACGGGTTAAATGACGTAAAAGAAGTTGCAAGTGTAGCTGCAACAAATTTGGATATTAAACTTTATCCGAATCCTGCCTACGATAATTTGAATATCGCGATCAATCATATTGAAAACGAAACGAATATTACTATTCAGATTGTTGACATTGTTGGCAGGGTTATGCAAATCCAAACCTCTCAAATAATTACCGGACAAGATCAATTGAACATCAATGTTCCGATCAACCTTTCTTCAGGAACTTATTTTGTAAAGCTTGATGGAACCAATATTCACGAAACAAAACGTTTTGCGGTAATGAAGTAATTTTGAATTTGTAAACAAAAAAAACGGAGAAATATTTCTTCGGTTTTTTTTGTTTAAATTAGAAGTTTTATAAAGTCACCATTTCTATTCAACAACAATCTGCCTCACCATTACCGATTGTCCGTCATTCAACTGAAGCAGGTAAGTTCCTTTTGGCACCCACCACAAATTAAATGAATACGAATTCGTTCCTTGCAAAAATTCTTTTTCCTCTTCAAACATTTTTTTGCCGGAGAGATCGAACACTGTGAAATATATTTTCTCCGAAGTCTTCAAACCAAATTGCATATTGAAAAAATCAGGAGATGGATTCGGGAAAATCCGGAAACCGTTCATGGATGAAAGTTCTTTCACTCCAACTTTTATCGCGGCAAAAGCAACAGAAATATTAGAGCATCCATAAGTGTTAGTGATAATCACTTTGTAAGAACCACTTTGAGGAATGGTGTATGATTGATTGGTTGCGCCAGAAATTAAAGTGTTGTTGATATACCATTGATAGATCAACCCGGATAAACTGCACGTGAGCACATTTCCAAGCTGGGAAACTGTCGGTACGGCCGGAGTGGGAGAAACCTTTATTCCCATTTTGTTGGAAGATATGATGCTCGCGGTAGCACAGGAAATACTGCTGGTAAGCACACACATCACCGTATCTCCATTATTCAGCGTTGAACTGGTGAAGGTGGAAATATTGGTTCCGGCATTTACCCCGTTCACGCTCCATTGAAATACCGGAATGCTTCCCCCGTTTGAAATACTCGAACCGAAATTTGCAGTGGTTCCCTGGCAAATATTGGTATCACCAGAAACGATCGAAATGGTTGGTGTTACTGTTTGCGAAACCGTGATGTAATTCGTTCGTGTTTTAGTGTTGCCGGAGTTGGTATTAGTGGCGGTCAGTGAAACGGAATAAACTCCTCCCGAATTAAAAAGCACAACAGGATTTTGTGATGTTGAATTTGTTCCGCTGAGGTAAGTAATCGTTGAAGGAATGAACGACCAACTCCACTGATACGGACTGTTTGTGGTGGAGTCGGTGAACGTCACCGGGTTGGTAGAACAGGTACTTGTAGCAGATGCTCCGAAATTTGCAACCGGTGGGGGATAGCTCGAAACGCCCGATACCACGATATCATCGATGAATAAATTATTTCCATCCCCGCTGTTATTTTCGAATTTGATCTTTATCGTATTACCGATATAAGAGGTCAGGTTTATGGAATCACATTTTGCATAATTTGCATTGCCGCACCAATCGGTTGCAGTGGTTGGAACAAAGGCTCCCGAAGAATAATCGGAATTGGTTATAAAAACAAAAGGTGAAGATGAACGGGTTTCTTTTAAAAGGGCAAGTCGTGTCCAGGTTGTTCCGCAATTAGTGGAAACATAGATCGCCAAAGAATCCTGGTATCCCGGTGAATATCTTCGGTACGCATGTTTAAAATTCAATGTGACCGAAGAATAACCGGTTGTGAGGCGAATGGGGGGAGAGATCATTCCATCGGCTTGAGGATAAGAATGGGCGCTTGTATAATCATAATTGTCGATTCCGGCCGATACCAAACTGGTACCGTTTCCCGAAGTAGAATATAATTGCCAGGTATAACTCGAATCGGGATTATCAACCAACCAGTTTCCATACGTGGCGGGGTTTTCCCAGTTCTCTGTAAAAGGAAGAGAAAATCCTCCGGCAAAAATATAATTCGATTTGTACGTGCTATCCGTTCCCCCGGCATTGCTTACTTTTAATGAGATTGAATAATTTCCGTTCGCGGTAAATTGAACTTTCGGATTTTGTGAACTCGCAGTTGTTCCTCCAACAAAAGTAAAAGTGGAAGGAGTGATGGTCCAACTCCAGGAAGTTGGTAAATTCAAACTGGTATCTTTGAGAGTTACCGTTTCGTTCAAACATGGAGTTTTTTGCGAAGCAGAAAAAGCAGCAAAAACATTTTGTATCGAAGAAAAGGCATTGCATGAAAACAAACCTCTTCCGTGAGTAGCTGCAATAACCTGTTTGTCGGAATTACGGAGTTGCAGCATATCCACGCGTACATTGGCGAGGCCATTGGAAGATGAAGCCCACGTAGGACTTGCAGCATTGAAATTAGTGGTTCCCCAAACACCGAGTTCGGTGGCAAGAATTACTTCATTGCGGTTGTTCGGGTTGAATAACGACCATCGAATGGGCATGTCGGGAAGATTTCCTTCTTTGTTGCTCCAGGTTGTTCCGCCATCACTCGTGTACCAAACCGAAACAATTCCGTAGTTGAAAAAAGTTACGATCAGTTCATTTTCACTTGCACCGATCTCCACGCATGAAATGGAACCGGTGGGAAATGCAGTTCCGGAAATATTGGTTATCGTTGGAGAAGAAGTATTTGCATTGGTCACTTTAAATAATTTTCCTCCTTCCGATCCGATGAATAAAGTGGAAGAAGAAGTGGTGTATGGGGATACTTTGATGTGGCTCGCATAATTACTCATTCCGGTGATCGTTACCAATACAGGTGAAGAAGGCGATGTGGTGATATTGGATATTCGCCAGATGGCAGAAGTGCTGTTACACGAATAAAGGATGTGAAGATTATTATCATACCCGGCCGGATTGATAAACTTGCCGGTGGTCTGATCGGCAACAAGTGTGGTGTTGAACGATCCACCACCGCCACCAGAGGTTGAAAGATCGTATGAATTATAAACGTAGGAAGCGATCTGGTAATTCGGACTTAACTGGTCGATGAAACAATAGGCACCGTCACCACCACGAACGTTGGTTGTTGTATTCACCCCCGCACTCGTGAAACTTTGCGTTCCGTTATCCTGTGCACCGGCCAAATAGTTATTCACTCCAAAAGTTGGGTGGATGGCACACGCATAAAATTGAGTGACATTATAATTTGTATTTCTTGAACCGATCACATTGCTGTTTGCTGCAGAAGAAAGTGAAGACGTGTAATAAATTCCGCCATCATTTCCGAAAACAACCGAGGATGATGAACCGGGTTTAAAAACGATCGCATGCTGATCGGCATGAACCACCGAATAATTATTTCCCATCTGGAACCACTGCCCGATCTGGTTCCAGGTTGAACCACCGTCATTCGAACTGAACAAGTCAACTCCCCCAACCAATACATTGCTCACGTTATTCGGATCAACCGCCATAATGAGATCGTACCAGGCTTGCCCGCGCGTGAAATCCGTGGAAGGAATTCCATTATCAGCATCAACAGGAATAGAAATAGTTGACCATGTATTCGAAGAAGAAGTTCCATTGGTTGTTTTTTTCATCGTACTGATGGCACCGGCATCCTCAATCATTGCATAAACATAATTAGCATTGGATGGAGCACATGCCAGTTCTACTCTTCCGTACCCAAAAGAAACGGTAGTCGTATTTGAAACAGTCCATGAACCGGCTTTGCCACTGTCGGAATATAAGATCGCACCGCCACCATATCCATAAGCATTCGATTTGGTTCCTATCCATATCCGGTTGTTGGCAGCTATTTCAATATCGGCTGCCTGGTAGTTTCCACTCGAAATATTTGGCAACACCTGTGTCCATGTTGTTCCGCCATCAGTGGATCGCATCAGTCCAAAAACAGTTCCGTGATAAACACCCTGGTATTTTCTTTCATCAACTGCGGCATAGATCACACTCGTTCCGGATTCATTCCTCACTGCAATATCATTGGTATAAAAATATCCCGTAGTCGAAGAAAGTTGTGTCCATGAAATTCCGCCATTTACTGTTTTCCAGATTCCCGCTCCTATGCTTCCGGATGAAGAACCTGCGCTGAATCCTTCACCAGTACCTACGTAAGCTACCGAAGAATTATTCGGATCGAATGACATGCACGAAATAACGATGTCCGCCCAGAAATCATTGACGGCAATCCAACCTGAAGTGGAACTTGTAATATCGTTATTATACCACAAACCACCGCTTACTCCGCCTGCCCAAACTTTTTTACCGGTCGCATCATTCGGATCAAAAACAATGGCGCGTGTTCTTCCCCCCACATTATTCGGGCCCCTTTCCACCCAAGGTGCCGCTGCTGTTCCCGGGTTGGTTTTGTAAGAAGAATTTTTCATTTGTTGAACCACCGGGAGAAGAACTTCAGGAGTCGGTCTTCCAATGGAAGGATTCATTGTTCTTAAGAAATCCTGTTCCCAGGCAAGGTCGGGGCGATCGGTTTTATTTTCAGTTTCTTCATCAGCATCAAATTGAAAATGCGGACGGTTGTTGAATGCATGTTCATTCAGGTACCTTCCGAATTTGTCTTTGGGATCCAAAGGTTTTTCAAACAAAAAAGCCGTGCCTGCGCCAAGGATCGCTGAGGCAATAAGGGTTAATCGGATTTTATTATTCATATATTTTCAGTGTTCTTTTGATGCGATAAAATTAAATTTTTCGACCGTGCATTTCCATTGTTTTCCGCTTTGCGTAACGACAAGCCAGGAAGGATAAAATTTTTTCTTCACGATGATCTCGTCCGTTATCTCACCAAGTTCTGCCGATGTTGTTTCATCTTTTTTCAAAACCGGTTCACTTTTATTTTTAAGGTAATTTGCTTCAACCATCACCCCCTTTGAGGTAGGGGTAAAAATGAAAAGCATCGGTTTTGAATTCACATAAAAGGAATCGACCGTAAAGGATTTTGCGGAATTAATATTCACCCGGAAAATAATTCCTTTTCCTTTGCCAAGTGCTGTGGAGTAAGGAGTGTAAGTGGCACTGATCTTAAAAGGAGGAGCCGCAACATTGTTTTTTTGCGCTAATGAATAATTCGAAAAGAAAAACAAAGTGAGTAAGAGTGTCGCAGTATTTTTAATCATGAAATATCCTTTTTTTATTTCATACAAATTTATTCAAAGGCATTTATTTTCCTAATGCTAAAATGTTTGGAATCCGTCACACTTCGAGGTAATCGAGGTCCTTATGATACGATTCATCAATGGTGTACGATGAATAAATGGCAAGCACTATCACGATCGTCCCGACCATTGCTCCTGCTCCCACAACTCCAATCGAACCGGATTTGAGATATTGAAATCCGCTGGTTACTGCTACAGTTGCACCGCGAACAAAATTAGGGATCGTGGTGGTGGCCGTTGCACGCAGGTTGGTTCCGAATTGCTCGGATGCCGTGGTCACAAAAACCGACCAGTATCCGTTCGGGATTCCCATCACGAAAAGGATGAAATAAAAAACGGTGTCGGTTACATCGTTTGCTAAAAAATACCAGGCGAAAGTGAGTGCAAGGGAATAAAGAGAAATGAGCAGGGCGCGTTTTCTCGATTTTAGATACTGGCTCAAAATGCCCGTGAGAAAAGCACCGATGGAAGCACCGATGTAATGATACATCACCGCCTTCCCACCGATTATTGTTCCATGAACGTTGAGTGCGTTTGCTGATCCGAATTCAGGCGAAAGCGTTACCAGTACACCGATCACAAACCAAACCGGAAC
>JBIOHI010000113.1:0-6924 GCA_044448845.1 Bacteroidia bacterium | reverse complement strand
GTATTTACCTTATTGCCACTGCCGACAAAAGATTGCTGTTCGACTTTGTGGTAACGGACCAGGAGTTTTCACTTGAGACAGATACAACGGAACATACCAAAAACATGAAAGTGAAAAATTCACCGGAGAATGATGCTTTCTTTGATTATTCAAAATTCACTCTCAAACTGGGTATTATGGCCGGTGAGGCAGAAACAAATTTGAGAAAAGCCCGAAATGATAAAGACACGGCTGCTGAAAGAAAATTTCGTACTGAACTTTCAGGATACGATGAACAGGTAAGGGCTTACCGCAAAAAATCACTCCTGGAACACCCCGGTTACCTGATGTCGAAATTATTCCGGATCATGGAAGACGTGGATATTCCTCCGCCCCCGGTTCTTCCAAACGGAAAAAAAGATTCGCTTTTCCAATACTATTATTTTCATAAACATTATTTCGATCATTTCGATTTTACCGATGACCGTATTGTTTACACCCCGGTATTTTTCCCGAAATTCGAAGCATACATCAAGAAACTAACCATCCAGATACCGGATTCGATTTCGAGTGCAGCCGATTATGTGGTCTCGCTATGTAAAGGCAACAAGGAGGTATCGAAATTTGTGATCTTCTGGATCACCAATCAATATGAAACATCGGAATATATGGGAATGGATGCGGTTTTTGTTCACATGGCACTCACCTATTACCAGGATTCAAGTATTACTTACTGGGTAGATCAGGCAACGCGATTCAAGATCGTTGACCGTGCGCAAACCCTGAATTATAACCTGATGGGGAAAGTAGGACAGAATCTTACCATGCCAGACACCAACGGAATTTATCAATCATTGTATAATATTAAAGCCAATTATACCATTCTTTTATTCTGGGATTCCCATTGCGGACGATGCAAGGAAGAAGTTCCCAAGCTCCTCGATCTGTATAAAAGCGAAAATGCTTCCCTCAATCTTTCTAAAACAAAGAACGTGGAAGTTTATGCGGTAGGCATGACCAATGAAGAGGCAGACTGGAAAAAATATATCGGTGATCATAAGCTCCCCTGGGTGAATGTTCATGATCCGAACCATGAAAGTAATTTTCGAAGATTTTACGATGTGTACAGCACACCGGTGATCTACCTCCTGGACGAGAATAAGAAAATCGTTGCCAAACGGCTTTCGGTGGAGCAAATGAAAGACTTTATTGATAAACACGAGAAGTGATTTTCGAAAATGCCTGGTCCATGATGTCGGAACAGGCCGTCTAAAAAAATGCGTAAAATTTTCCTCCTAATTGCCCGCGAATATGTCGCAAGGGTCAGAAAAAGATCCTTCATCGTGATGACGATCCTTGCACCTTTACTCTTCGTGTTGTTTTATGGCATCATTATTTACTTCGCCATCAATCGCGATCTCAGTGAAAGCAAGAAACGTATCTACATTTCAGATGAAAGCGGAACGTATCTCGGAAAATTTCAGTCCAATAAATTGTATGAATTCGTTTATGGTTCTGTGAACATCAATGAGATCAAACCTCTGCTCGATTCAGAAAATTATTATGCTGTTCTTCTCATTCCGAAGCTTTCGTCAGATAATTCTAAAGAAGTTCAGCTTTTTTATAAAGAACAACCGGGTTTCAGCGTGATGAATTACCTCGAAGAGCAAATGGAACGTGAGCAAAAAATGAACAAACTGAGCTTGCAGAAAATTGACAAAAAGGTACTCGAAAATATTAATAACACCCGTGTGAAAATTCATCCTGAAAAAATTACTTCCAGCGGATTTGAATCGGGAAATATAGCGGTGTCCACCATTTTAGGGTTCATAGGGGCATTCCTGATCTACCTTTTTATCTTTATGTACGGTGTGCAGATCATGAAAGGTGTAATCGAGGAAAAGACCAACCGCATCGTGGAGATACTGATCTCATCGGTCAAACCTTTCGAACTGATGATGGGAAAAATCATCGGGATCGCCCTGGTCGGCCTCACACAATTCGTAATATGGATACTTCTCATTGCTATTCTTGGCGGTGGTTCTTCCGGCTTCCTGCTCAGCCGGTTTCATCTGCCTGAAGATGCAGCCCAGTCAATGCTACAGGGAAATACAGGGGTTGATAACGACATAGCAGGAATGCTCGCCTCGCTGCCGCAATTCAATTTTATTTTACTTATCGGGATGTTTCTATTTTATTTTATCGGGGGCTATTTATTCTACGGATCTTTATTTGCCGCTGTAGGTTCTTCAGTTGATAATGAAACCGACACCCAGCAATTCATGTTGCCTCTAACGCTTCCGCTTGTCTTTGCGCTTGTCTTCGCACAAAGTGCGGTGACTGCAAATCCAAACAGCCCCATGGCATTCTGGCTTTCAATGATCCCATTTACTTCCCCGGTGACTATGATGGTGCGCATTCCTTTCGGTGTTCCTACATGGCAGTTGATCTTATCGATGGTGCTGCTCACAGCAGGATTTATTTTTACGGTATGGATCGCTGCAAAAATTTACCGGGTCGGAATCCTGATGTACGGTAAAAAACCAACATACCGCGAGATCGGGAAATGGTTGTTTTATAAAGGGTAAGATTTTAATTCCTTTGCAGGGTATTTGCTTATTTTTGAAGAATGAAAAATACGATTCAGACTTTTTCATTATTCACTGTGACATTTGCTCTCTTTTTATTTTCCTGTAAAAATAATCCCGACAACAATAATTGTTCTTCCAATCCATTAGCTCCTGTAACAAAGGTTGACGGAAGTAAAATCGGAACAGCAAGTCAACCGATGCCTTTCATTGTTTACTTCCCCGGCAACAGCGGTTGTGCGCAGTCCGGAGTCCTCACCGAATCCGTTTCCGGAAATACCAGGACCATTTCGGTAAACGTGAAATATGTGGGGTGCGTTTGCACCGCAATCGCCTCTGTGATGCAGATCAATTACACTTTTACTCCTGTTGCTGCCGGAACTTATTATCTGAAATTTACCCAGGACAATAACACCTTTTTGATCGATACATTGGCGGTAAATTGAATCGGGTCGGATAAACTTAAAACCTGCTTTAACTTCATTTTAATTTCAAATTAAATTTGCTTTAACAGCATAAAACGATATTTGAGCATTCAATTTAAACCATTCACATAAAAAAAGTCAAACCGGTTTATACTTTTTTAACTTTTTTTAAGAAGCTACTAAAACTAAAGTAATGAAAATATTAGTTATTGAAGATGAGCCCAAGGTTGCATCTTTTATTAAACAGGGATTGGAAGAACAATCCAATGAAGTGACCGTAGCATTTGATGGTTTCTTTGGAAAGAAACTTGCCTCCGAAAACTATTATGATGTGATCATCATGGACCTGATGATCCCTTACATGAACGGTCTTGATCTTTGCAAAACCTTGCGGGCCGAAGGTTTGAAAACCCCCATACTCATGCTCACTGCGCTTGGTACCACTGATGATAAAGTGACCGGGCTTGATGCAGGTGCCGATGATTACCTCGTAAAACCTTTTGAATTCCGTGAACTGCTTGCCAGGTTGCGGGCATTAACCAAACGGTATACCGACAATGTGCAGGAACCAAAACTTCTTACCATTGCCGACCTCGAAATGAACCTCGATGAAAAGCGTGTGAAACGTGCCGGAAAGAACATTGACCTTACTGCGAAAGAATTCGGGTTGCTCGAATATTTGTTACGTAATAAAAACAAAATGGTTTCCCGGACCGAGATCGCTGAAAAAGTTTGGGACATTCATTTTGACACCGGTACCAATGTGATCGATGTGTATGTGAATTTTATCAGGAAGAAAATTGATAAGGAATTTTCTCCGAAACTTATCCATACCATGGTGGGCATGGGTTATATCCTCAAGGTGGAAGACTGATCCGCATTTCATTTATTTCTGAACATTTCTTCTTAATTAATCCGGGCTGAATTTCCTGAATTGATTATACTTGTGACATGCGAAAATTGCTTGCGGTATTTTTCATTTTCTTCTCCCTTCAGATCTGGGGACAATACCGAACCGGCCTCATTCTTCCGAAATATTTCATGGAAAGCACCCGCAGGGATTCCTTTTGCTGCGTGCTTTTTCCAGACAGCAACTGCAATCTTTACGACAAACCCGGTGGAAAGAAACTGGGAAGAATTTGCCGGGTGGGTGATCCGAACTGGGATGAACACCATTACGAAAAATTATATTTCAAACTAAAAAAAACGAAACCCGAATTACTCGGTTTGGATATTTTCCGGGAGATCGGGTTCGAAACTTATTGCTTCGGATTTGATGATATCCGGAACGGCTATGTTCGGGTGTTCACACCGCTTCGTAATTTCTGGTTGAGCATTGCTGAGATAAAAAAAATGGAATATACCATTACAGGCTGGAATGAATTTATTATAAAGTCTGCCGGCAAGGTCAATGGTTTTTTTCCCAACAGCGCTGGAGTGAGTTTGCATAGGAAACCGGATGCGGACTCGAAGGTCATCCTAAATATGAAGGGAGTTGAATTTGTGATCACTCCAACGGGAACCTGCAAAGGAAGATGGTGTAAGGTGAGAGTGAAACAATACAAAAAAAATCCTTGTGTGGCCGACCGCACGGACGAACCCAACCTGATTCGCTCTTTTGAAGGATGGATCTTACTGACTGATCCGACCGGTAACCCGTTGATCTGGTTTTACACTCACGGCTGCTGATTGCCGAAGTATCCAAGCTCTTCGCTTAAATTCAAAAACGGATATTTTTGCTGAGCCGCCTCGGTTTTTTTCAAATAATTTTCCAGAAAATTTTGATGCAATTCCGAACCCGGATTTAACGGCCGATGTTCTTTTGCCGTAAGTATCTCATTTAATTCATCACCGATCTTTTTTGTCTCTTCATCAAAACACGTATTGGAGAAACGTTCCCAAACATATTCAATGGCTTGCCGGTTCGGATGACACAGGTCTTCCTTAAACCAGCGGTAATCACGGAGTTCGTCAATCACAATTTCGTAAGCAGGAAAATAATAAGCATTGCCGTGCCGCTTACAAATTTCATGAACCGATTGTATTAACACTGCTTTACCCAGGTTGTTTTCTGCAATTCCATCTTTGGAATACCGCACCGGGCTCACCGTGAAAATGAATTGCTTATTTTTTAAAGAGGAGATCAATTTTCCGAACTTATTTACGATTTCATCAACGGAAAGCAGTTCACGTTTGAAATTTTTTTGAGGAACCTTATGACAGTTCGCTACCACTTCGTTATTTTCCCGATGGCGGTAAATGAAAGCGCTCCCGAACGTGATAATGATGCAATCCGTTCTTTTGAATCCCGTGATGGCTTCTTTTTGTGACCGGTTGATCCGGCTGAGTGTATCGGTTTTATCGGTACCCGAAAATTCACCGTGGTGATACCAGGAATGCCAGAGATCGTGGTGTTCAAACAATTCTTCCGCTGTAAAATATTTTTCATCCTGAATTGACCGAAACGATTGATAAATACTTTCCGGGTTAAATAAAATTCCGTGCGGGTTGATCAGTGTGTTCCATTTATTTTCAACCAGTTTATTCCCGATGTTCTCTGCAAAACAGGAACCCGAAAGAAGAATATTATTTCTTATGGAAATTAACTTCTCCGGTGGTTTAATATCAAAATCGAGTTTGAAATTCATGAAAGAGATTCTTTGTACAAATTAAACAGTTCTTTTGAATGAGCGGGTAAAAAAAATTACTTTTGCATCCACAAAAAAATATTGAATGAGAACAAACCACGAAATTGATTACCGTATCCTCGGCAGCGAAATGCAGTGCGTGGAGGTGGAACTTGATCCCCAGGAAACCGTGATGGCCGAACCCGGCAGCTTTATGATGATGGAGAACGGCATCGAAATGCAGACCATTTTCGGTGATGGCTCGAACCAGCAAAACGGGTTATTGGGAAAACTTTTTTCGGCCGGAAAAAGATTACTCACCGGAGAAAATCTGTTCATGACCGCTTACACCAATGTAAGCCAGGGAAAGAAACATGTTTCATTTGCTGCACCTTATCCCGGTAAGATCATCCCGCTCGACCTTGATGAATTAGGCGGAACCATCATTTGCCAGAAAGATGCTTTTCTTTGCGCAGCCAAAGGCGTGAGCATCGGAATTGAATTCCAGAAAAAACTCGGAACCGGATTGTTCGGAGGCGAAGGTTTTATCATGGAAAAACTCGAAGGCGATGGAATGGCGTTCGTTCATAGCGGAGGACACGTGATCGAGAAAATTCTTGAACCGGGTGAATTGGTAAAAATTGATACAGGTTGTATCGTTGCCTTTACCCGCCAGGTAAATTATGATATTCAATTTATTGGTGGGATTAAAAACACATTGTTCGGTGGCGAAGGTGTTTTTTTTGCCACACTTTCGGGTCCCGGAAAAGTTTGGATCCAATCGCTCCCTATCAGCCGCATGGCAAGCCGGATCGTGGCATACGGAACTTACAAGAACCGAGAAGAAGGCAGTATACTTGGTGGTTTGGGAAGAATGGTGGATGGGGATAATCAATGGTAGTTAATGTGATGATATGATAATGTGATGATATGATAATGTGATGATGATTGAAGCCAATCATCACATCAGCTAACCACCCCATCAAAAATTAGTACGGAGTCAAGCCAATCGCAGTTCCCTCGTAAATAGCAATGAAGATAAGATAAACGATGAGAATAAAAGGAAGCAATATGCTCCACTGCATCGGCACTTTCTCAAACTTCATGTGCATAAAGAAGCCCACGATATAATAAGCCTTAACCAATGTCAGAGCAACGAATGTATAAAGAAGAATTTCTTTTGGGATACTCGTAAAAGAGATGCTTACTTCAAAAAGGGTAATCACTAAAAGTATCCAGAACACCTTCCAGATAACCTTTGTATTTAATCCGCTATGCGCCTTCTCTTCACTTTCATGCGATATT
>JBIOHI010000112.1:0-6946 GCA_044448845.1 Bacteroidia bacterium | reverse complement strand
TCTGTCATTCCGAACGAAGTGAGGAATCTGTCGGTTTATTGAAGACGCATCACGTTATCAAATGTGCCACAAAATAAGCCGAAGCTGCCGCCAGTGCACCGATAATTAAAACTTTGAAAGCTCCCCACAAAGGTGGTTGACCGATAATTTTTGTTTTAAAATATCCGAATATAAAAAGACAGATGGCCGTAATTATGCACGAATAAATCAGTCCGTCATGGGCGTTTGATGTGAATATTTTGAAGTAGGCAGAGAGCGGAACGATTCCTCCAACAATGTAGGATAACCCGATGGTCATTGCACTTTGTCTTGCCCGGTTGATATCCGGTTTTTCCAGGCCCAGTTCATAACGCATCATGAAGTTCACCCATTTATCTTTATCTTTCTCCATTTCAGTCACGATCAGTTCCTGCGATTCTTTACTTAAACCATATTCTTCAAATACTTCGCGAACTTCCTGGCGTTCTTTCTCAGGAAATTTTTCCACTTCATAATATTCGCGTTTCAGTTCACTGGTGTAATGGTCAATTTCGGTTTTGCCGGCAAGGTAACCCCCCAATCCCATGGCAATCGAACCGGCAACAATTTCTGCAAGACCGGCTGTTACAATAACCGAATTAGCTTGCATGGCTCCTGTTAAACCTGCAGCCAGCGCAAACGGAACGGTAAGTCCGTCCGACATTCCGATTACAATATCCCTGACTATTTCCGATCCCGTGAAATGTTTTTCCTCGTGTGTCATAAATGATTTTTTTTTCAAACTTAAAATGAAATATGAGTTGTAGTTAATTTTCTTTTCAGCATTATTTCAACAATTTTAACCCCGCTTTGTTCAACAGGAATTATTATGTTTGCCGATACCATAAAATGAAAAAAATAATTCTTGCCATTTGTACCCTGTTCGTTTTTATAAATGGATTTTCCTGGGGGTTCTTCGGCCACCGGCTGATCAACCGGATGGCGGTTTTTACTCTCCCCGAAAAATTATTTGCTTTCTATAAGGTCAACATTGATTACGTGACCGAACACGCCCCCGATCCTGACAGGCGCAGGTATTTGGTAAAAGAAGAAGGCTGCCGGCATTTCATCGACCTGGACATTTACGAATCAGTTTTACCGATTGATACCATTCCAAAGAACTGGAAAGATGCGGTCGAGAAATATTCAGAAGACACGTTGAATAAATACGGGATTGTTCCATGGTACATCAACCTGATGAAATTTAAACTCACTGAAGCATTCAAAGAAAAAGACATCGACAAGATTCTGAAATTATCGGCTGATATTGGTCACTATATAGCTGATGCCAATGTGCCTCTTCACGCCACACAAAATTACAATGGCCAACTAAGCGGGCAAAACGGTATTCATGCATTTTGGGAATCGCGGGTACCTGAATTGTTTTCTGATAATTACGATTATTTTGTGGGTCGTGCCGAATATGTGAATGATGTTCAAAAAGCGGCATGGCTTGCAGTTGAAGGAAGTTTCAACGCCAAAGATTCGGTCTTGTTTTTTGAAAAAAAACTGAACGAAAGTTTTCCATCTGATAAAAAATATGTCCTCGAACAAAAAGGTTCAAAACAGGTAAAGATCTATTCCAAAGAATATTCGGCTGAGTACGAAAAAATGCTGCACGGGCAGGTGGAAAGAAGGATCCGGGCTTCCATCATCCTCGTTGGTTCCATCTGGTACACTGCCTGGGTGGATGCGGGTCAGCCGGATCTTGCTGATCTGAAATCGATTCCTAAGAAAATTCCGGATGACGAACGGAAGAAAATGATCGAGGAAGAAAAGAAATTACTGGAAAAGGCAATGATCGGGAGGGAAGAGTAAGGAGGGCAATTGTCATTGGTCATTTCGATTCTCATTTATTAATTCTTTTTTATCTTACATATTCATTACTTATTCTATAAACTTAAAGATTGAATTTAAAGTTCAATGTATTTTTGTTTATTTGCCGAAAACTATTTTTTCAAAAATGAAATTTCTAAAAATATTAATTCTTGCAACGCTGTTGCCTTTCAGTTCTTGGGCGCAAAATAAACAGCTCACCGTTGAGGAAGCTGTTTTAAAAGGACGAACTTCACTGGCTCCGGAACGGCTAAGCCAGGTTTCGTGGATACCGGGAACCAATACTTTTACCTGGATAGCTAAACAGAAAGGAAAAGAATTTCTGATGAAAGAAGATGCCAGGACTCTCAAAACAGATACCGTGATCAGCCTTGATGAGTTTAAGGAAATTCTATTCAGCGCCAATACGGACGTGCCGAGAGCGGAAAAATTCCCAGCTTTCACCTGGATCGACAGCAAAACTTTTCGACTCAATTCGGGAAATGTTTATTACAATTTTCATGTCGATACAAAAATCATCAATGCCATCATTAAGATGCCTAAGGAGGCTGAGAATGATGATTACGAGCCGATAAACAACCGTTGTGCTGTAACAGTAGCGAGCAACCTCGTTATTTTGGATCATAGCAGCGTCAGCAAAAATGCACTGGACAAGAATTTCTTTTTCAAAGAGGATCTCGCTTCCAGTGATGGATCGTATGGCATTCAAAACGGTAAAGCAGTGCACCGCAACGAATTTGGTATCACAAAAGGCACATTCTGGTCACCACTTGGAAATAAAATAGCCTATTACAAGATGTATGAAGGAATGGTTTCGGATTACCCCATCATGGATTTTAAAAATTCGAATATTGCGGTAAATCCTACCAAGTATCCGATGGCAGGTGGTGCAAGTCACCAGGCAAAAATTTGGGTGAAAGACTTTGGAAAAGGAAGGCAGTTTGAAGTTCAAACCGGAAGTCCGCCCGAACAATACCTCACCAACATTGCGTGGAGTCCCGATGAAGAAATTTTATATGTAGCGATCGTTAATCGTGATCAAAATGAAATGAAGATGAATGCTTACGATGGAAATACCGGAGTTTTTATCCGTACCATTTTTAGTGAAACTCATCCAAAATATGTGGAACCCGAAAAGCCGATGGTGTTTATTCCAAACCGCAAACCTGCCGAATTTATCTGGCAAAGCAAACGCGATGGATTTAATCATTTGTACCTTTATGATATGAAAGGAAGGCTGATCAAACAACTTACCAAAGGAAATTTTGATGTGAGTGAATTGCTTGGCTTCGATAAAGAAGGAAACACCGCAATTTATATTGCCGCAAGTCCGGATGGGTTGGAAAGACAGGTGTATTCCATCAATCTCGAAACCGGGAAAACAGTGATGATCACTCATAATCCCGGGGTTCATTCAGTTGTGCTGAGTCCGGATGGAAATTATTTTATCGATAGCTATAGCAATCTCACCACTCCCAGGAGAACTACTTTGATGGATGTAACGGGAGGGGAACTTTCTATTTTGGTGAATTCACCCAATCCAATATCGGGCTACCAGCCATGCGGAGTTCGTATTTTCCAGATACCTTCTGCCGATAAAAAAGTGATGTTGAATTGCCGAATGATCTTTCCTCCGCAATTCGATTCCACTAAAAAACACCCGGTGCTAGTATATGTTTACGGAGGTCCGCATGTGCAGCTCGTTACCAACTCATGGCTGGGCGGGGCTGATCTTTGGCTGTATTACATGGCACAACAAGGCTATGTTATTTTCACCCTCGACAATCGTGGTTCACATAATCGTGGAATCGAATTCGAAAATGCAACCTTCAAAAAGCTCGGAACCGTTGAACGTGAAGATCAACTTGCAGGAGTGGAATTTTTGAAACGAAATAAATATGTGGATTCAACACGCTTAGGGGTTTATGGATGGAGTTTCGGAGGATTCATGACGATCAATATGATGACAAGAACGAACGCGTTTAAAACCGGTGTGGCCGGTGGGCCGGTGATCGACTGGAAAATGTACGAGATCATGTACACCGAAAGATATATGCGCAAACCTCAGGATAACAAAGAAGGTTATGAAGAAGCCAACCTGATGAATTATGTGAAAGACCTGAAAGGAAAATTGCTGATCATTCACGGAACAGCTGATGAAACGGTGGTTTGGCATCATACACTTTTGTATATCAAAAAATGTATCGAAGAAGGCGTGCAGGTTGATTACTTTGTTTACCCTGGCGAGAAGCACAACTGGCAAGGAAAAGGCCGGGTGCACCTGATGCAGAAGGTGGCAGATTATTTCAAACAGAATCTGTAAAAGGAATTACGAAGCTGTTTTCATGAATCAAAAAACGGGAACGATTGATCTGATCTTTTTTATCACGGTCAGTTTCCTGTTGAGTGTGTTTGTTTTTCTCAAATCATATTTGATCCCTTTCACATGGGATGAGATATACACTTATGAGCATTATGTAAAAAAAGGGTTCTTCCTTTTCGAAAAGTATTCTTACATGGATGCCAATAATCATCTGTTGAATACCTGGCTGATGGAGGTCTGCCTGAAGATTTTAGGATCGAATGAAACGTTACTGCGGCTACCTAACCTGTTCGCGCTTCCATTTTTTCTTTTTTTTGCTGCCAAACTTGTCCTGAATTTTTCTTCGCGCGTTATGCGTTATTTTTCATTTTTTATCCTGGTACTCAATCCGTATCTGCTCGATTATTTTTCAGTAGCACGTGGATATGGTTTGTCCATGGCCTTGCTGATGGCCGCTTTTTATTATTCTTATCAGTTCATTGAAAAGAAGGGCTCCTGGACAAATGCCTTTTATTCGGTATTGTTTTCAAACCTGGCTTTGCTTGCTAATTCTACGCTTGCTTATTTTGTAGCGATCAATTCTTTTTTGATCACCATTCTCGCCATCATGCGCTTTCGAAAGAGTGAGGAATATCTGAATGAGAAATTTTTTGAGATGGTGAAAAATATTTTCATCCTTCTTCTTCCAAATCTTATCCTGATTTTTGCGGCCCACTATCTTAATCAACTTAAAAATGCAGGAGCGCTTTACTGGGGAGGTACGGTGGGGTTCTGGACTGATACCGTATCATCTCTTATTGAAGAAACGGTTTACAATAAGCCCGCAATTCTTGTTTTTGCAAATCTTATTACCTGGTTTATAATTTTCATTCTAATTGTTTCCGCGCTTGTTTTCAGTATTGAATTTATCAGGAAGAAAAAAGGTGAATACCTGGTGTTCGCTTTTTATATTTTTATGTTGTTACTGCTTTGCGGACTTGCCACTTACTGTTCTCATCTTTTCCTTGGTGTAAAATTTCCGCTCGAACGAAGTGCCTTGTTTTATATCCCGATGTTCAGTTTGCTGATAATTTTTTTACTGAATTATTCTTTCCGGGAGTTTCGGAGAATTTCGATAATCAGTATAGTTTCATTGGGGACTGTTTTCAGCGCGAATTTTTTGAACAGCATGACGCTTCATTCGGTGATCCAATACACCATGCATCGCGAAGCGAAGAAAATGATAGCCGATCTTGACGCCTTAAAAAAACATCCGCCATCCGGAAAGTACAATCTTTCGCTGGGTTGCGATCCTGCCTATGTTTACGAAATGAACGGATACCGTTACAATTATCATCTGACCTGGCTCAACAAAGTGGAATGGGATGATGTTTACCATCCAATGCACGATTATTATTTCATTCATAAAAATGAACTTTCGGTTTTAGGAAAAATTCCGGTTAAAATTTTAGATGAGTATCCTGAATCGGGCATGGTTCTCGTGTCGAATGAAGAGAAATGGAAAACTAATGAGTTCATTTATCAATCGGTGAACAATAAGAGTGCAAATGATTCCTCTTATTCTTTCCGATTGTCAACGGATTCATTGAATCGTTTCAGTGGTTTCTTTTCGTTTACGGTTGATTCATCACTTTTGAAAAATAAGAATACGATCGTGGTGCTGAAGGCAGAAGTTTGTTCCGCACATCTGGATAATGATGCTTTTTTGGTGATACTGGTAAAAAATAATCGAGAGGCTTATCAATGGAAAACTGTTCCTGTCAAAGATTTTTTGATCAAAGAAAATGAACGGGCAGAAGCTTATCTCACTTGTCCGGTTTCGCAAAAAATAAGACCCGGAGATGGCATTGAAGCTTACTTATGGAATACCGGAAAGTATAAGGTTAACATCAATAGGATGGAATGGAAGGTCGTTGGGTTCGAGAAGTAAGTTTCACTTTGCTGGAATTAAAGTGCATCGTATTTTTATTTCCTTTTCTTAATCAATTCCAATACCCCATTAATAAAAGTAAGAGGATGGATTGGGTTTCCGGGAACGTAAAGGTCGATTTTATAGTTATCCAAAAAACTTCGGTTCAATGCAGGGCTTCCTGAAAATATTCCGCCACTGATGGCATCCGTTCCTGCGAGAATAATAATTTTAGGTTCGGGTATCGCATTATAACAGATTTGCAGTGGTTCAGCCATGTTTTCTGTGATGGGTCCTGTTATCACAATTCCATCTGCATGGCGTGGTGAGGCTACAAAGTCAATCCCAAATCGCCCCATATCGAAATTTACATTGCTGCATGCATTCAATTCCAGTTCGCAACTGTTGTCTCCTCCGGCAGAAACCTGTCGGAGTTTAAGGGAGCCGCTAAAATATTTTGAAATTTCTTTTCTGATTAATTCAGGATTCATCCCTCTCCAACTTTCCCCAAAGGGGAGAGAGTTTGCCTCCGAAATGATTAATCTTTCGCGATAATTTGTGGCAATTTTATAATCTTTTGTAAAATTTATTTTGTTGGGAAAAGCGAAAGCACATTCTCCGCAAAAAGTGCATTTGCCAAGGTCAATGCTTACTGGGTTTGAGGTGATGGCATTTGTTGGACAAAGCTCTTGGAGTTCCCGTTCATTTATTTTTTCATCAGAGATGACAGGCCTTCCACGAAATATTCCCGGAACTTCGGAAGTGGTTACATCCGGTATGTATTGTTTCCCCTGGTGATAAAGTATTTTTAAATTTCCAATCATAATATATTGATTACACCGATTATTAAATGATTACAC
>JBIOHI010000111.1:0-6960 GCA_044448845.1 Bacteroidia bacterium | reverse complement strand
CCTGTACACGGGCATCTGCCGAAACTTTTACAGCACGCACATACAACGCTCCCATATCCACCACGGTTCTTGCGTCCGGGAAAAAAAAGTTTGCGCCTTTGGCATGAGTGGTCATTCCGTAAAAATGTCCGCGTTTGCGTTTCACCAACTCGCCTTCACCTGTTGATGCGAGGTAAGCAATATCTTCATATTTCAAGTCATGCTTTGAAAGCATCGCATTGATGATTTCATCAGCAACCTGTGTTGGATTACGTTTGCGGATCTTCTCGGTGTGTTTATCAATAATTTTAGGATTTTCTGAATAGTCAACCAAAACCAATTTGATAAAATTGGAGCCGACATCAATTCCCATTGTATAAAAAGCCTCAGCCCCTCTTTTATTCTCCCCGAAGGGGAGGTTACCGTTATTTTTTTCTAACATATTTTTATTTTTTAAATCTTCTTTGATTTTAAATCAGTTTGTCATTTAGAGTTTACCAACTCCTTCCCCTTAGGGGAAGGCAGGGATGGGGCTACATTTCTTCTTGCGAACATTGCTCCACCTAATGCTCCCATGAAAATGGAATCGGTGTGAATGTTTATTTTTATGTTATCGCCATAATTTTCTTGAATTAATTGCCGGAGATATTTTATCACCGCGGGATTTCTTGCCACTCCGCCTGTAAAAGTAAATTCGTTGAACACACCACCGGACCTTGCGATAAGCGACATCGCTCTCATGATTATTGCTTTGTGTAACCCGCCTAAAATATCTGCGCGTTTTTCCCCGAGATTTGTTAACTCGCGTAATTCAGCTCCGGCAAAAACGGTACACGTTGAACAAATGGTCACATCTTTTTCTGCTTCCATTGCCATCGGTCCGAGTTCATTTAAAGAGATACTCATTTCATCAGCGATGTAACCGAGATATCTTCCGCAACCTGCTGCACAACGGTCATTCATTTGGAAACTTGTAACCAATCCGTATTTATCAACCTGGATGGCTTTGGTATCTTGTCCGCCAATGTCAAGAACGGTTCTTGTTTCGGGGAAAATGGCATGTGCACCAAATGCGTGGCATAAAATTTCCGAACGAATACAATCTTCAGGGAAAGGAAGCAATGCACGTCCGTAGCCGGTTCCGGTCATATTCGCAATGGCGAATTCGAGATCGGCAATTTCATCAATATGCGTGCGAAGTGAATCAGAAACCTGGTCGAATTTTCCTTTCAGTAAATTCATTTCCGAATCGAAGTTCACACTCGTATTATCTGTTGAAGAGTCAGGAAGATTTTTATATTTCTCTTTCAACTCATCCATCGCTTTATGAACTAATTCTTTGAAATCGAATTGAACTCTTTCGTTTTCAGCCGGGCTGATACTTTTATCCCAAACAGTCATCAAAGGCTCGAACAACGGCATGTCGAGTTTGTTCACTTCCTCGTTGTACTTTTCGGAAACGATATCACGGAAGAATTGATTTTTTGCTCCAAGATTATTGTACAAATAATCGTGTTTGATAACCGGTTTGAAAGCCCTGCGGATATTTCTCAAATGCCCGAGAATTTCTGCATGTTTCTTTTCGTCTTTGTAAACATTGTTACAGGTTTTAACTAATTCTTCACCCAATTTATCCAAACGAACTTTGAATTGCTCATACTGAAAAACACTTTCAAGATCCGTTAAATATTTTTTGTATTCAGGATTATTTTCAATCTCACTTTGAAGATTTTTTTGAAGGATGGAAAATCGCGCATTATAAATGGCTTCGTCACGGGCAATGTCGGCCGCAACGGAATAATTAGAACGTGTATTTGTGATTCCTCTTCCTATTATTTCATCCTGTTCATTGATGATAACCGCTTTGGAAGTAGTGGAACCAAGGTCAACTCCGAGATAATATTTATTCATGTTTTAGATTTTTCTTTAATTATTATTTTATTTTTTTTATCAACCGAAGCTTTAGCGTAGGTTGAAATTATTCATTATTAATTATACAACTGCACCTTCTTCTTGTTGGATAATAATCTTCCGTTGCCCCAACATTTGGAAATAGGATTCCAAACGATTCTTGATATTGGCATAAGAAAAATACCTTGGATCAACCAGGTCGGATTCGATGAAACCAACCGGCACGCTTGCACGTTGTTCGATCTCGCGCATGATCATCAACTGGCCTGCAGAAAAAGAATTGCAGCTTTTTATCGAGTTAATTAAGAATCCGTCAGCTTTATATTCTTTCACATATTTCTCGATCAAATCAACGCGTTGGGGAAGATTCATGTTCGTATAAACTCCCATGCAATATTTCGCTAAGCTTTCTAGCGGTTCTTTCGGATCGTGGCGGAAACGAGATCATAAACGCCACCAACTTTTGTGTAAGATGAGGCAACGATCACTGCACCCATGTCGTAGAATATTTTCCAGAACTCGCGGAAATTGGTCCAGTTTGGCGGTCCTTCCACAACAAGCCGGAATTTTTCTTCTTTGATCTCTCCTTCAGGAGTAACCGGCCCGAGACCAAGTCTCATTCTTTCCTGGACTTCATTCCACAATTCCGTATAATAATCAACGGCATCCTGTGTTCCGCGGAATGCGGTGAAGATGGGTCCGATGTAATATACTCCTGCAAAATATGCGTCAATCGGTGACGGAACATTTTTAGCGCTCTCTAAAATTTTTACTAAAAGATCTTCTGCTTTCACAGAATTTACCATCATGTTTGAAAGACGTTGGTGATCATATTTTTGTCCCGATACCATTTCCATTTTCGGGATCACTTCTTCTTTCATTTGTTTCACCATGTAATTGATCTGGTCTTCTGTCATCACACCGTCTTCCTGGTATGGCGTGTGCAGCATGGCAACCGGAACACCGGGATACAAGCGCTCCAGGTTCTCAAACCATTTTAAGAAAGTGAAACAGCCGGTGTAACTCAACAGCAACAGATCGGGTGGAGGAAGTTTTTCCCCGGTTGGACCGATGTTTCCATTCAGCATCATCCCGATATCACATTTCACGTAAGTACACACATCTTCGCTGTACCCTATCTTTTCGGCATCACGGATATATTCGGCAGATTTTTTTCTCATTCCTGATTGCAGCGCATTTATCTCTGGATAAACCGGAAGCATATCAAATGAAAGAATAAGTTCAGTTAAGTTTCCAGGAACAAAAGTGTAAACCACTTTTTTGCCGAGTTCTTTGGCCATGCTCAGATCTTTGAATTGCTTCGCCAGCATTTCTTTTTGGATGAGCATGCTTTTTTCTTTGATGGCATCTTTTGGATCTTTACTCATAATTTTTTTATTTATTTGGGTTAGATATTTTGCTATAATTTTCTTTTTTATTTCCTCCCCTCCGGGGAGGTCAGGTGGGGCTTTATGCCCACAGTTTTATTGAATCTGAAAATGTTCCGGCCTGTTCTTTAATAATTTTGAACTGACCGGTATTCTCATGGAACTGGAAATTGATGTGCGGAATTCCTGCTGCATCGGCTTCTTTCTGCATCTCAGGTCTGTCGAGCAACGCGGGATCACAAAAACTTGCTGCGCAAAAAACAATTCCGTCAACTTTTCTTTGCTGAGCTAATTTCACCAGCCGTTTTCCCTTTGGATTTCCAACATCATAAAATGCAGATGAAAAAGTGCTTTGATGGATGTATGCATTTGACAAGGCATCCAGCGGATCATCAGAATCATCTTTAATATTTCCCTGGATAAATCTTGAACCCAACATGAAATCATCTTCAACAATATAGCAGCCAGCCATCTCAATGGATTTGATCATGCCGATCGGGGGTTGTTCGCAGAACGAACCGGAAACGATCACACGAATGTTATCCATTGGTTCGCCACGTTCTTTTTGAATATGTTCTACCACCTGTTCCAATATTTCATTATGCTCTTCCACCGGGATAACTTGTCCTGCGCGGATGATGTGGTAAGTTTCAACTGCCGAAAGCCTCCACGGTTTATCCTGGCGGATGGTGTAAATTTTTTCGATGAGATGGCGGTTTTTATTATAAAGCGAAATGGAATGATTCATTGCTTTTGCAGTTACTCTAACTCCATTTATATTAAAAATATCCTCCAAAACTTTTTCCAACTCCTGCACATAAAATTTTCCGCCAATATGTTTTTCAAAATTTTGCGGGTAATCGAAATACCGCTGAAATTTTCCCTTTTTGGAAAGCTTGAACATGCCTGAAAGGTTTCTCACACAGTCGCAAATTGCAGGGAAGAGGAACCCGTCAAAATTTTCAAGGTTGGTATCCAAAGCCATTTCGATGATACCACGTGGCAGGTGGCAGATGTACGACTGGTAGTAGGCATCGCCTTTGATGATCTGTTTGCGGTCACCGGTACCCATGATCCCCACGGAAATCCCGTTCGCTGCATGAATGATCTCCCGGGGCACATAAGTAGGCAGGTAGCCGATAATGACGCGTTTCGGATCCTGTGCTTTCCATTTTTTTGCCCGGGTGAAGTGGAGGTCGAAAGCTAACTGCTCACATTCGTTTAATATATTTTCTAATGATTTCATTGTTAAAAACTAACGTTGTTTAGGGTTAAATTAACTCTAACAAATAGAGCCGGATTGGTGAAATTTTAACATGACGTTCGTCACAATTGACCCTGACTTTAATCATGTTTTGTTTTAACGGCTACCGATACATTTACCAGTCTAAAAATTCATGAAAAAAATAACCTGCGCTGTCATCATTCTTGCCGGTGGAAAATCGGAGCGGATGAACTTCCCGAAGCCCTTTCTTGACTTCGATGGCAGAACCTTTATGGAAAAAATTTCGGATGAATATTTTGAAGCAGGTATCAGTAAGATCGTTCTCGTACTGAACGAAGAATTCACCAAAGGTAAATGGAGAAAATATCTCGACAAAACATTACCTGTTTTTGATGTGGTTGAAAACTCAAATCCGCAAATGGGCAGGTTTCATTCTCTAAAGCTCGGGTTGAAGAAAGTGAAGGAAGATGATTTCTGCTTTATTCAAAACATTGATAATCCCTTTGTGACTAAAAATGTGATACTGAATTTGTGGAATCACAAGTTCGAAGATGGCTTTGTATCGCCTGTGTTTAAAGGACAGGGTGGGCATCCGGTATTGATCTCAAAAAACGTAATTCAGGCATTGGATCAATTAAAAGATGAAGATGTGATATTGAAAGAAAAGTTGAAAGAGTTCCCTAAAAAAGAACTGGAAGTGCAGGATGAAGCAGTGCTGATCAATATCAACACACGGGAAGAATACCGCACGTTTGTGCATGATGAAATTGATGTGTGAAAAGTATTTTTGAAAAAATATCGGATGCGCAAAAAAGAAATATCAGTTGTGCTTTGTGCACCATCGTGAGTACAAGAGGCTCCACTCCGCGAAAGGTGGGAGCGAAAATGCTGGTGTTCGAAGATATCAGTATTTACAGTACGATCGGTGGAGGTGACCTTGAGAAAAAAGTGATCGAGAATGCCCTTTCTGTATTGAAAAAAAGGGAAGCAAAAGTTTTTAAACACGATCTGTTGAACCAACATGATATGTGTTGCGGAGGAACGGTTGAAATTTTTATTGAACCAATTTTGAAGAAAAATAAATTATACATTTTCGGAGCCGGGCACACCGGGCAGGCACTTGCAAAATTCGCTGTGAATTTTGGATTTGATATTTTTTTGATTGATGATCGTAAAGAATATTTGGAAAGCACCCACCCCCAGCCCATCCCAAAGGGAGGGGAGCGCGCCAGCCAAGTCCTCTCCTTGGGAGAGGATTTAGGAGAGGTGAACAAAATGAATCTGCCTCATCAGCAGGCCTTGCCTTTGCTACCTTTTGATGAAAATACTTTCATCTGCATAATGACTTACAGCCACCCAATGGATCGGGAAATTCTTTCATATTGTATCAAAAAACCTTTCGCGTATTTAGGAATGATTGGAAGCCAACGCAAAGTGGAAATGACAAAAAAAATGTTTGTGGATGCAGGTGTGGGAACAAAAGAAGAGCTGGAAAAAATTGATATGCCGATGGGATTTGATATTGCAGCCGAGGGTCCGGATGAGATCGCGGTTAGTATTTTAGCAAAGTTGATTGAAGTTAAAAATGTAAAAAAAGTTAACAGTTGAAGGTTCACAGTTCACAGAATTTTTTTAATAACTTAATAACACAATAACCAATAACTAAAACAAAATGAACAAACAAAACTTACCTATTGCCATCGTAACAGGCGCTACAAAAGGAATTGGCAAAGCCATCGCAGAGAAATTGATCACGGGAAAATTTTTCGTGATACTTGTAGCAACCACTGAAGAAACAGGAAAAACAGCCGAAGCAGAACTTGGTTTGGAGCACTGCGAATTTATGAAATGCGATGTGAGCAACGAAAACGAAGTGACGAATTTATTTCAATCGGTGCTGAAAAAATACACCCACATTGATGCGGTGATAAACAATGCGGGAATTTTGCGCGACAACATGATCTGGAAAATGACTGCCGAAGATTTTGATCACGTGTTGAAAATTAATCTTCGCGGTCCATGGCTGATGTGCCGTGAAGCTGCAAAAGTGATGAAAGAACAAAAATCGGGAAGGATCGTGAACATCACTTCGCGTGCGTGGTTAGGAAATCCGGGGCAGTCGAATTACTCCGCTTCCAAGGCAGGTATCATCGGGCTTACGAGGGTTCTTGCGCTTGAGATGGGAAGATACAATGTGACGGTGAATGCTGTGGCTCCCGGTTTGATTGATACACCGATGACTCAAAGTCTGACTCCCGAAGTTCGTGAAAAACTCATCCAGGCGCAACCGACAAAATCAATTGGCAGACCTGAAGATGTGGCGGATATTGTGGAGTTTTTAGTTTCGAAAAATACTTCGTTTATTACCGGGCAAACCATTTATGTGGACGGAGGAAAAAGTATTGGGGCGGGGATTTGAATTATGAAAAATAAATAAATGAATAAAAAATATTTTGT
>JBIOHI010000110.1:0-6995 GCA_044448845.1 Bacteroidia bacterium | reverse complement strand
GTCCGGAATTTATATCAATGAATATGTCCATGAAAATCTTTTTAAACGATTTATTAAATTAATGACGAACAATCTTGCCGGTATTCCTTCCATCGTTTTCGGATTGTTCGGGATGAGTTTATTTGTGAATACGCTTGGATTTGGCGACAGTATTCTTGCAGGTTCGCTGACACTTGGATTACTTGCATTGCCCGTGATCATCCGCGTTACCGAAGAAGCATTAAAAGGAATTGATCAATTACACCGCGAAGGAAGTTATGCGCTGGGGGCAACCAAATTACAAACAATAAGAAGAGTGGTTTTACCGATGGCAATGCCGAATATCATTACAGGATTGATACTTTCCATCGGGCGTGTATCAGGAGAAACTGCTCCAATATTATTTACTGTCGCTGCCTATTTTTTACCCAAATTACCACACAGTATTTTCGACCAGGTGATGGCATTGCCTTATCATTTGTATGTACTTTCGACCAGCGGGACCAACATGGAAGAAAGCAGGGGCATGGCCTATGGCACTGCCCTGATATTAATTTTAATTGTTCTTGTTTTGAATTTAATTGCGAACGCAACAAGAAGATTCTTAAGTAAAAAAGTTCAGCAATAGGAATTATGATAGAAGCGCAAAATCTGAATTTATATTACGGTTCATTTCATGCTTTGAAAGATATCAGCCTGAAAGTATCCGAGAAATCCGTTACCGCTTTGATCGGTCCCTCAGGTTGCGGGAAGTCCACATTCCTGCGTACCTTCAACCGGATGAACGACCTGATACCCGGAGTAAAAATTGAAGGAACCGTAATAGTGGATGATGAAAATATTTATGAAAAAGGCGTGAATGTTGACCAGTTGAGAAAGCATGTCGGGATGGTTTTCCAGAAACCAAACCCGTTTGCTAAATCCATTTTCGAAAATGTTGCTTATGGTTTGCGGGTGAACGGAATAAAAGATGAAAAATTAATTAAAGAAACCGTGGAGCAAAGTTTGAAACAATCTGCCTTGTGGGAAGAAGTGAAAGATTCTTTAAAGAAATCCGCGTATGCTTTATCAGGCGGACAACAGCAGCGGCTGTGCATCGCGCGGGCGCTGGCAGTGCAACCAACCATTCTTTTAATGGATGAACCGGCATCGGCACTCGACCCGATCTCCACCGCAAAAATTGAAGAACTTATTCACGAACTGAAAAAGAAATACACCATCATTATTGTTACGCACAATATGCAGCAGGCATCACGGGTAAGTGATTACACCGCATTTTTTTATTTAGGAACATTGGTGGAATACGATCTGACAAAAACAATTTTTACGAACCCAACAAAACAACAAACACAGAATTATGTAACGGGACGATTTGGGTGAGACTTTGAATCAAGTTTAAAGTTTGAAGTTTAAAATTTAAAATCATTTAATACTAAAAATACATATTCAATAATTAATAACTTAATAACCAATAACTCAATAACCCACCTTCACAAAAAAGTTTCGGTGGGCAGGCTTAATAACTCAATAACTAATAACCAACCATGATCCATTTAGAAGAAGAAATAAAAATACTAAAAAGCGAAGTTTCCATCATGTTCGCGCTCGTACATGCACAGATGGAAAAAGCATTCCGCTCGCTTGCTGATTTTGACAAAGACCTTGCACACGAAGTGCTCGTAACGGAAAACCGGGTGAACGCCCACGAACTGAAGATCGACTACGACTGTGAGAATTTCCTGGCACTTTACCAGCCAGTGGCAATTGACCTGCGTTATATCCTTGCCGTGCTCAAAATCAATTCGAACCTTGAACGCACAGGGGATATTGCCGAAGGAGTTGCCCGTTTCCTCGTGGAGACCGAAAAACAATTTGACAAGGAATTACTTGACAATTCGGGCATCACAAAGATGTTTGAGATCGCCCTGAATATGCTGGATGATATTGAAGATGCATTTAATGATGAAGACACTGCCGCTGCAAGAAGCATTTTTAAGCAAGACGACACGCTCGATAAGATTTACATGAGATCACAAAAAATAATCACGGAATACATACGCCAGCATCCTGAGAATTTAGAGCAGGCATTATATATTTTACGCACGGTTCAAAAATTAGAACGGGTAGGCGATCATGCCAAGAATATTGCCGAAGAAATTATTTTTTACCTCGAAGCGAAGGTGATCAAGCACAGCGAAAAGAAAAAATAATTACCCCGGATCAATCTCCCAACCCCAACTGTATCGCGTACTTCACGAGGTCGGCCGTGTTGTGAATATCCAGTTTCGAAGCGATATTCTTCCGGTGCGTATCCACCGTGAACACACTAATGAAAAGCTGATCCGCAATTTGGTTGCTTGTTTTCCCCTGAGCGATCTGTTTCAGTATCTCTTTTTCACGGGTCGATAAATTCGTATTGAAGGTGTCATCGAATTTTGACCGTGACGTTTTTTTCTCCGCATCATCTTCCGGATTTTTATAAAAATATTTCCCTCCACCGGAAGTTATTTTTATAGCTTTGATGAGTTCTTGGGGATCTGAATTTTTCAGGATGTACCCGTTCACTCCTTTCGCGGTCATCTTGCGGAGAATGTCGTTCCGGTCGTACATCGAGAGTACGAGAATATTCGGGTTTGGAAAATCCTTACGGATAATCGTTGCCGCTTCCATTCCATCCATTCCGGGCATATTAATGTCGAGTAAAATAAGATCGTAAGAGTTTTTTTGCAATTCATTGATGAGTTCCTTGCCGTTGTTCACTACAGCGGAAACTTCCATGCCTTTCTCTGTTTTGAGCAGGGTTTTCAGGCCTTCGGCAAAAATGGTGTGGTCATCTGCAATGATTATTTGTATCTTCTTTTTCATTTAAAATTCCAATTCGATGATAACGGTTGTTCCGCGGTTTTTTGATGAATCAATATGAATTTTTCCATTCCATTCCGCCAGCCGGTTTTTTATATTGCGCAAACCCATGGAACGCTCATCCGGATTTTTTTTCTCATCGAAACCGGTACCGAAATCCTGGACGATGAGGTTCAGTGAATGCGAATGAATATTCAGTTGCATTTCTATCTTCGGTGACTTTGCATGTTTGATGGCGTTGGCTAAAAGTTCCTGCGCGATCCGAAAAACAGCGATCTCTATTTTTTGGTCGGGAAGATCTTCCGAAAGATGAGAAGAAAAAAAGATGGAGGTGGAAGAAACTCCGTTGAGGTGTTCGCACAACGATTCCAATGATCTCACCAAACCAAATTCTCTTTCCGGATCGAACTCGAGATTTTGAGAAATATTCCGTATCTCACCGGTGGATTCATCAATCAGGTTCAATGCTTTCGAAAATAATTCATCTTTGGATTTCTTATCACTCAAACCGGCATTCAAAAAATGCTTTGCAGCCGAAAGCATGCTTCCCACGCGGTCGTGAAGGTCGGCAGCAATTCTTTTACGTTCAGTAATTTGCGTTTCGATCATCGCATCCGAGATATTTTGTTCCTGTTCACTTATCAGTTCATCCAGTTTTGAATCAAAATCTTTTTTATTCTGCCCGATCAGCAATTCCCGGTTATGCAACCTTTGCCTGAGGTTAAACCATACCAGCATTATGATGATGAAAAGCAAAATAATCCCGCCTATGAGAAAATTCCTGATGTTCTCATTGTTTCTTGATTCAGCCTCGGCTATACGTTTTTCATTTTGAATTTTTTGTATCTCGAGGTTCTTCCTGTCCGTTTCAAATTTCATTTCTGCCTCATGTACGCGCTGTACCATTTTCCCGTTCAGTAAACTGTCGGTTTCGGTTTTATACAGATTCAAATAATGAAACGCATTTTTCGGGTCACCGAAAGCAGAGTACACATCAGATAATTGTTCGTAAACCCGGGCGAATAAAATCTTATTTTTTGTTTTTCCCGCAAGCACGAGGCATTCATTATAATAATGAAGTGCCTCTTTGAGGTTTCCTTTGTTCCCGTAAACATTTCCTATATTGAACAAACAATTTCCGGCAAGCAGGTATTCTTCCTGGTCGTAAAAAGTAAATAATACCCGGTTGAATATCTCGTTCGCTTTTTCGTGTTCATCCATTTTTTCGTAACACACACCGATATTCATTTTATCGGCAGCGGCCGAAACGAGGTCGGATATTTTTTCAAAATTTGAAATGGAATTCTGGTAGAACGAAATGGCTTCCTGCAATTTATTTTCTGAAAGAGCAATATTCCCAAGCCGCATCAGGGCTGCGCCTTTTATCTTTTCCCTTTTTTCTTCCCGCGTATAAGACTGCGCCCGGTAAAAATATTTTTTTGCCGATTCGAACTGGTGCAGGTCGTAAAAAATATCTCCTAAAAAAAGCATCGCCCGCGAAATAAAATATTTTTCATTCTCCTTTTGAGCCACGTTCAGGCTTTTCAGGTACCAGTCGTAAGCGAGGTCGAGGTTGCCTTTGTTTTCTTCGATCTGTCCTTTCAGCAACATCGCATCGAGAAGGTGAACTGATCGCACAGAGATTTCGAGAATTTTGATGGATGCATTCACAAGACTGTCGGCCAGTTCGTAATTGGCATATTTCAAAAAACAAAATGCTTTCCATTTATTGGCTACCGCGTTATAAAACGGATCGTTGTCGGTGTTCATCTTCACCAGGCTGTCGGCATAACGGTATAAAGCGGATGCAGTGTGAACCGGTTGCGATTCAAATGCGTTCACCAACGAATCTTTTGCGTGAGCACGTGACTCAAAACTGCAACCAGTAAAAGTTACCGTTGTTATAAAAAACAGAAAATATTTTTGGGCCTGGCGCGTCACGATCTTCATTTTATTTCAGCCAAAAATAAGCGAACCGAAACATTAAATCACCCGGAAACTTAAAAATACCCAACTCAGGGTATTTTTTGAATGCCGATTGTGTTTACTTTTGAATCGGAAATTCAACGAACATGAAAGGCATATTTTTCTTCCTCGCAATCCTCTTCAGCACAACTTTATTTGCGCAAACACAGCAGCGCAAACTGGCGCTCATCATAGCGATTGCAGAATATCCCGAAGAAACGGGATGGCCTTCCATCAGTTGTGATAAAGATGTAAGCCTGGTAAAACCTGTTTACGAAAGCCAGGGATTTACGGAAATGATCATGGTAAAAGATAAAGAAGCCACACGCGAAGGGATCAGGAAAGCTTTCAATAAACTGATCGGTGAATGTCAAAAAGGTGATGTGGTATTGATCCATTATTCGGGCCACGGGCAACAAATTTTTGATGATAACGGTGATGAAGCGGATGGGCTGGATGAAACACTGGTTTGTTATGGAGCACCGAGTGAATACTACAAAGGTTACACCGGTGAAAAACACATGCGCGATGATGAATTCGGCCAACTCATTGATGAAGTAAGAATGAAGACGGGTAAGAATGGAAATGTTTTTGTAGTGGTGGATGCCTGTTTCTCGGGAACCATCACAAGGGGAATCGGTAAAGTAAGAGGCGGTAAACCGGCCATCGTTCCCCCGGGATTCAATTTTTCTTTTACATCTGAAAAAGGTTCAGGCATTCTTTCCAAAGAACCGAAAACACGGGGACAAAGCGTTTCCCTTGCACCCATGGTGGTTTTTTCAGCTTCATCATTTAACGAGACCAATTCAGAAACAACCGATGATGCCGGAGTCGGGATCGGTTCGCTGAGTTACGCCATGGCAAAGTCGTTAAGCAAATGCGGAAAAGATTTTACCTATCGCAGTTTGTTCGCTCATGTGCTTTCTATTATGAATGAAAAAGTTCCGCAGCAAACACCGATGATCGAAGGCGATGAAGATTACGCTTTGTTCGGGGGAAGTTATGTAAGACAACAACCCTATTTCACGATCAAAGAAATTAATGAGGGAAAGATCATTCTGAATGCCGGTGAACTGATGGGTGTCTTTGAACAAACAAAAGTTGCGCTTTACCCTGCAGGAACCATCAACACCGAAAATGCCGCTCCGCTCGCCAAAGGAGAGATCATCCGTTCAGGTCCGTATAGTTCATCCGTTAAATTGGACAAAGAAATTGCTTCCATAGTGGCAGCCAATTACTGGGTGTTCATTACCGAACCGGCTTTAAAAAATATTGCACTGAAATACCGGTTTGAAAAGATCAGCGATCAAAATGCAATGCAAAAAATTCAAACGGAATTATCAAAAAGCGGAATCGTAAAACGCAATGAAAAAAATCCGGACATTCTCATCGATCATCGGGGTAATTTCTACCGCATCGTAAGGAGTAGCGATGGATTCATCATTGATTCGGTAAAGGATAACGATGCCTCTTTTGCAGGTGCAATTTCCGCAAGCCTGAAACTTTTTGCGGAGAATAAATATTTACGCGAGATGAAAACCGGTTTCTCCAACCAGGTTTTCCTTCAGCTTATTCCCTGTGATGAAAACGGGAAAGTGATGAACCCGGAAATAAGAAACGGAATCATTTCCATTCGTGCAGGCGGACATACACGGGTGAAAATAAAAAATACTTCTTCCGCACGATTGTATTTCAACATCATCGACATTCAACCTGATGAAAAGATAAACCCGGTGTTTCCGAAAGCACAGGAACTCACACTGAAACATGCCGAGCAATACGTGATGGAACCGAACAGCGAAAAAGAATTACCCGATATCATGGATATTTCTCCTCCGTTCGGAAACGAGGTTTTTAAAGTATTTGCCTGCAGCGAACCGTTCAATCTCACACCGGCCATTGTGAACCGCGGGATCCAGACGCGCGGCATCGGCACATCGTTAATGGATACCTTCAAACACAGCGAGATTCAAACACGGGGAGTGAATTCGAAAAAAAATGCCGTGCAGGAATTATATACGAGTGAACTGGTGTTTAAAATTGTACCCTGAAGTAAAATTTATTTTCAGGTTCGCTCATGAATAAATTACCGTTATGAACAACCACATTTTGAGGATACCTGTTTTTTGTTATTTTTGATTCGATGAAACGCTTCATAGGCTTGATCATTTTTTTCCCGCTCTTCATTT
>JBIOHI010000109.1:0-6999 GCA_044448845.1 Bacteroidia bacterium | reverse complement strand
TTATACGATCGATGGAAGGCAGGGAGGAACAGGTGCTTCGGGATTGACAATAAATAATTTCTGCAATGTGAGTACCGACACCACGTGCACGATCCGTTTTCTCAACGGGGCAAGTAATAACGCCATCCGGTATTGTACGATCCAGGGAGCGGGTAAATCGGTAACCAATGGTGGGGTTGTTTTGTTCAGCGTTCCCAATTCATACCAGGGAAATAATTTTAATACGATTGAATTCTGTAATATTGACGGGACATCCAGTGCCCACAATGGAATTTGTTCAAACGGCAGCGTTGCATCAGCTTCTCTTGAAAACACTTCGGATACGATCAGGAATAATACTATTTATGATAATTATGATAATGCAGGGACTTCGGGGAATGCGGCCATACGACTGCAAATCGGAACAAATGCATGGTGGATTTCAGGAAACAGTATTTATCAAAGCGCATCAAGAACGTTCACTTTAAATAATTTGCATTACGGAATATTAATTGGTGAAGGAGGATATTATACTTCGGAATATCACAATATCACCGGTAACTCAATTGGCGGAAGTGCCGCATCCTGTGGCGGTACAATGACTCTTAACGGTACTGCAGCCGTATGCGGATATGTTGCGGTTTATATGTATCTCGGTAATAACACTACCGTTTCAGGAAATACAATAAAAAACATTTCGGTGACTTATAATAGTGCAGCCGGAACTTACGGTAATGCCGCAATTTATTCTTTCTTAAAGTATGGAGGAGTTGTTAATATCACAAATAATACAATTGATTCAACCCAATATACCAATTCATCAGGATCGATAAGCTTTGTTGGTGTATACATGTCCACAATAATCGATACCACTTTCGTTAAGAACATCACACCTACTTACAATGTCACCAATAATTCAATAAAAAATATCACCCTGACCACGGGAGTTTCAACTTTTAATACTCAACTATACGGAATGAGAATAGCAGCAACTTCAACAGCTAGCCAGGGTACTACAGCCTACTACAACAATACCGTGTTGGTGGCAAACGGCAATACCATTGACGGATTAAGAAGCCTGGGTTCATACACTTCCTCCTATGTTTTCGGGATCCAGGGAAATGCCGGTAACGGGGCAAGTTCAAATCAGTATGTGAGATTGTACCCGGCCTTTACCAATAACATCATAAGGAATATTTTCTGTAACGGAACGATTGCATCAACGGGTAATCCCGTAGCTGGGGGAATTATTGTTATTAATGCCGCAAACGGTGGCGGGGTTTACGGAGACACCATTAAAGTCAGAAATAACCAGATTTATAATGTTTATGCTCAAAATATCTCCGATATCAACACATCAGCCGGAGGGGTTTTCCTTAATGGAGGGAAAATGGATATCAGTAAAAATAAAATTTATAACATCTACAACGCGGGAAATGCGTCAGCTAATAGTCCGTATGTTTACGGGGTCAATATTTACGGAATTGCAGTACCAAGTTCGGCAGACAACAATTTTATTTCAGTAGGCGATACAGCCACATCAAATCAGTCAGCTTATGGAATTATCAATTCAACTTCTGCAGGTTATCCCGTAAATTTATATAACAATACAATTCTTGTGAGTGGTACTTCAACAAATAAAAATTCAGCTGCAGTAGCAAGAGCTGATGCGCTCGCGTTTACCGGCACAACCACTTTGATGACCTTGAATAATAATTTACTCATCAACCGGAGAACAAGTTCCGGGATTAACGTTCCCATTGCCATGCCGGGGACATCAAGTTTCCTCAGTGACTACAATACACTATTATCAAATACATCAACCGGAGTAGGATATTTTAATACTTCAACTTATGGTTTTTCAAACTGGGATTCAGCAACCGGAACGGATAATTATTCTTATTTCGGAGTAATCAATTCAACCACCAATTTCACATTAAACCCTCCAAATATCAGCCTGGGTGATCTCTTCGCCAATTCCAATTATTCTTCTGCTGCCAATCTTTTAATTGACAACACAAAAAATACGTGCTGGATGTCTTTCGGAAAAGGAATTGCCATCTCCGGATATGGTTTGGATTTTAATTCGACAGTCAGATCAACCAATCGCGGTATACCGGTTTGCATTGGAGCCAATGAGTTTACAACAAGCGTAACGCCTCCTAATAATTTCATTTCGGGAAACTATGCCGCGAATGATTCGGTAACTGCAAGTTTCGGAGCAAGAAAAGTGGCGAGATTAATCTGGGGCAGCACCGGAACGTTACCAACGGCAATTACATCCACGTACGTCTCCGGAAAAAATTCAGCGTATCCTCCCGGGCATGTGAGCGCGAGTTTTTGGACCGTTTGGGCAACAGGCGGTTCCGGGTATACTTATGCCGTTAAAATATTTTATGGTCCGCATGAAAAAGGAACTATTATTAATTCAAATTCGACAACGGGATTATCGTTTCATGGAGGCATGGGTTGGAACTATCCTGTTGGGTATGCTGATACCACTCAGTATCCGCAGGTGGCAATGGATGCCGGAAGAACGCAAGTGTTGTCATCCGCTACAAATTCTGCCTTTGCTCTTTCTGATTATGTAAATCCGATTCCCGTAAAATTACTTGAATTCAGAGGAGTAAGATCAGGCAATGACGTTTTACTCAACTGGTCAACCGCCACCGAGTTCAACAGCAAATACTTTTCAGTGGAGCGTTCATTCGATGAAGAGAATTTTACCGGGATCGGAAAAGTAGATGGAACAATGAATTCAACAACTACCCAAAAATATTCTTTTATTGACAGGGATGCGCAATCACTCGATCTGCCTGTAATTTATTATCGCCTCAGGCAGGTGGATGCTGACGGATCATTCACTTACAGCAATGTTGTATCAGTTAAATTTAACGGTAAAATGGATCGCTCAATTTCCGTAGTTCCGAATCCGTTTACAAATAACCTCGCTATTTCATTCCATTCGGAGAATGCAAATCCGGTTAAAATAAGATGGATGAATTTAAACGGTCAGGTTGTCTTCGAAAGAACCATCGCCACGGTGTCAGGCGCTAATTCCTTAAATATAGATGAAGCCTCCCAACTCGTTCCCGGTGTGTATTTTATTAGTTTGATCTTTGACAATGAAGTGTTGAACTTCAAAGTGATCAAGTGACAGGGTTGCTTGAAAACAGTTTTAAAAAAAGGAAGTCGTTTGGCTTCCTTTTTTATTTAAAAACTTTTGAAACCTAATTTTGTTCATTTAATGAGCGCTTAATTAGTCGAACATTTATACTAATTTTGCTGTTCAAATTACACATGACCGAAGAAGTCAATATCATAGAAAAAGTTACCTCTCAGGAATATAAATATGGTTTCACCACCAACATTGAGATGGATTCAGCCCCGAAAGGGTTGAATGAAGATATCGTTCGCTTTATTTCGGCCAAAAAGAAAGAACCCGAATGGATGCTGGAATGGCGGTTGAAAGCATACCGGCACTGGCTCAAAATGGAAGAACCGCACTGGCAGAATTTTTCTTATCCTAAGATCAATTACGAGGAGATCATTTTTTATTCGGCTCCCAAAGAAAAGAAAAAACTCAACAGCCTCGATGAAGTGGATCCTGAATTATTGAAAACATTTGAGAAACTCGGCATCAGCCTCACCGAACAGAAAAGATTGTCGGGTGTGGCCGTGGATGCGGTGTTTGATTCCGTCTCCATAGCTACCACATTCAAGGAACAACTCAAAGAAAAAGGGGTGATCTTTTGCGCCATCAGCGAGGCGGTGCATGAGCATCCTGAACTGGTAAAAAAATATTTAGGCTCGGTTGTTCCGCACACCGATAATTATTTTGCGGCTCTCAATGCTGCGGTTTTCAGTGACGGTTCATTTGTTTACATACCAAAAGGCGTTCGTTGCCCGATGGAACTTTCCACGTATTTCCGCATCAATGCCGAAAATACAGGCCAGTTCGAACGAACATTAATTATTGCCGACAAAGGAAGTTACGTTTCTTACCTCGAAGGTTGCACTGCCCCGATGCGGGATGAAAACCAGTTGCACGCTGCCGTAGTTGAATTGATATCGGAAGAAGATGCAGAAATAAAATATTCCACGGTTCAAAACTGGTATCCCGGGGACAAAGACGGAAAAGGAGGCATTTATAATTTTGTGACCAAGCGCGGGATCTGTGAAGGTAAAAATTCGAAGATCAGTTGGACACAGGTGGAAACAGGTTCGGCCATCACCTGGAAGTACCCGAGTTGTATTTTGAAAGGAGAGAATTCATCCGGGGAATTTTTCTCGGTCGCAGTTACCAACAATCACCAGGTGGCCGATACCGGAACTAAAATGATCCATCTCGGAAAAAATTCAAAGAGCAGAATTGTGTCAAAAGGAATTTCTGCCGGACAAGCCCACAACTCTTACCGTGGGTTGGTGAAAGTGAATAAAAATGCAAGCGGTGTTCGAAATCACACCCAGTGCGATTCGATGCTGATTGGCGACAAATGCGGGGCTCACACGTTTCCGTACATCGAGATCAACAATAAATCAGCTCATGTGGAACACGAAGCAAGCACGTCAAAAATCGGGGAAGACCAATTGTTTTATTGCAAACAGCGGGGCATCGGAATGGAAGAAGCGATCAGTTTAATTGTAAATGGATTTTGTAAAGAAGTTCTTAATCAATTACCGATGGAATTTGCTGTTGAAGCACAAAAATTATTAGCGGTAAGTTTGGAAGGAAGCGTTGGTTAAAAGTACAAAAAAGAAATGTTAGTTATAAAAAATTTAAAAGCAAAAATTGGCGATAATGAAATTCTTCACGGAATTGATCTCGAAGTAAAACCAGGAGAAATTCATGCTATCATGGGACCTAATGGTGCGGGTAAAAGCACGCTGTCTGCGGTGTTGGCAGGACGCGAAGATTATGTTGTCACAGGTGGCACAGTAACTTTCAATGGAAAAAATTTATTGGAAATGGCTCCGGAAGATCGTGCACGTGAAGGAGTTTTTTTAGCGTTTCAATACCCGGTGGAAATTCCGGGTGTGAGCACTACCAACTTTTTAAAAACTGCCATCAACGAAAAAAGAAAATTTCATGGACAAGAACCAATGGAAGCAACCGACTTTTTGAAAATGATGCGTGCAAAAATGGAATTGGTTGAAATGGATAAGAGTTTAGCGTCCCGCAGTTTGAATGAAGGTTTCAGCGGGGGGGAAAAAAAACGCAATGAGATTTTCCAGATGGCCATGCTCGAACCTACACTTGCCATTTTGGATGAAACGGATTCGGGTTTGGATATTGATGCCTTGCGATTGGTTTCGAATGGAGTGAATAAATTAAGAAATAAGGACAATGCTTTTGTAGTTATCACACATTACCAGCGTTTGCTCGATTACATCATTCCGGATTTCGTGCATGTGTTGTATAAGGGGCGAATTGTAAAATCGGGCGATAGAGAGCTTGCAAAGGAACTCGAAGTGAAAGGGTATGATTGGATCAAACAGGAAGTAGAAGCTGAAAGTTAATTTGATGATTTGGCGATGAATTGCCAATCGAAGCTTTAGCGCAGATTGGGATAATTTGATAATGGAAATTAGAAATTGAAAAGTGAATTTAGCAGTAAATATAATAAAGGAATTTCAATCTTATAAAAACGAAGGTTTGGCCGGTGAGGAGAGTTCGCTTACTAAATTGAGAATGGAGGCATTTGAAGAATTTCAACAATTGGGCATTCCTACAACAAAAAATGAGGAATGGAAATATACCAGCCTGAAAAATATCGCGCAAAAAGAATTTCCGGTTTCGGTTCCTTCAAAAAGCAGTGATGTTTTTTATAAAAGTATTCCGTTAAAGAATATCGAATCAAACCGGTTGGTTTTTGTGAACGGAATATTCTCGGATAAACTTTCGGTAATTATCGAAAAGGATTCCTCGATTATCATCCGTAATTTATTTTCGGCAAGAAAAGATCATCCTGTTATTTTCGAAAAGCATTTTGGAAAGTATGCCAAAACAGAAGGGCTTGCGCTGAATGCGATGAACACTGCCCTGGTGAATGACGGTGCATTTATTCATGTACCGAAAGGAAAAACTGTTGAACACCCGGTACTGATCCTAAATATTACCGATTCTTCCGTTTCAAATATTCTTTGCCAGCCACGAAATTTAACGGTGGTGGAAGAAAGCGCTTCGGTTAAACTGATCGAAGCATATTATGCAACCGGAACAAATGCATCATTTACAAATGTAGTCTCTGAGATTTACCTGAATGAAAATTCAAACCTGGAGCATTATAAGATACAACAACAGGCAGGCGAGAGTTATCAGAATAATTTCACCCAGGTTTTCCAGGAAGCGAATACGAACATTAATCATGTGACGCTTACCCTTGACGGGACAATGGTTCGCAACAACCTCCATTTTTTTATGAATGGTGAAAATGGGAATTCGCTGTTGTACGGTTTGTATGTTGCCGATAAAAAAAATCATATCGATAATCACACGAGAGTCGATCATGCAAAACCAAATTGTTTTAGCAACGAATTGTATAAAGGAATCCTCACCGGCAAATCAACAGGTGTTTTTAACGGGAAAATATTGGTTCATAAAGACGCGCAAAAAACAAACGCGTACCAACGGAATCAGAATATTTTATTAAGTGATGAGGCAATAATAAATACAAAACCACAACTTGAAATATTTGCCGATGATGTGAAGTGTACGCATGGTGCAACCGTCGGGCCGCTCGATGAAGAACCTATGTTTTACCTTCGTTCGCGCGGGATCCCGGAGAATGAAGCAAGAAAAATGCTGTTGAATGCTTTTGCCGATGCGATAGCCGAAGAGATAAAGATTCCGGAGTTGATTAGAATCCTGGAAGATGAAATTGATAAAAAATTATAAATGATATATTTTGTAAAGACGTTTAATTAAACGTCTCTACCAAAAGCAAAATATTATGACCGCGATCAATGAACGCGGGTCACAGGATGCCGACGTCACCCGCCAGAAAACGGCGAGGTAGG
>JBIOHI010000108.1:0-7213 GCA_044448845.1 Bacteroidia bacterium | reverse complement strand
TTATTATGGGTATTCTTGCTCCAAATGATGATGCAAGATTATTTGAAATTGTAAGTTATTCTATCCTCAAATTTTATTATTACGATCAAAAAATTATCTGGGGTTTTGAAATGGATAAACTCAACAAAGAAAATCTGAAACTATACAAGACCGGAAGAACAAATGCAAATGACGGTGGAATAGACTTTGTGATGAAACCACTTGGCAGATTTTTTCAAGTAACCGAAACTTTGGACTTCAAAAAATATTTTCTTGACATTGATAAAATTCAAAAATATCCGATAACATTTGTTATTAAATCCAATGGAGCGAATAAAGACCTCTTGAAAAAAATAAGAGAAAATGCAGGTAAAACATATTCTATTAAAACTATTGTTGACAATTATATGAGTTGCATTGAAGAGGTAATAAATATTCCCACACTTGCGCAACGATTCAGAGAGGCGGTAAAACTTAATTACCTGAAAAACATTCTGTATGAAATAATCACTCAAAGCAAAGTGGAGTTTAACTATGAAGAAGATTATGACAGCGAAGAATGAAACAGTAATTCAAAATTAAATCCTCACACATTTCTCTCAATAAAATCGATCAGCGAGTGAATACACTTGATATGAATTTCCTGGGCACGGTCGGCATATTTGGAGTGAGGGGCGCGAATTTCCACATCACACAGCCCGTTCATTTTTCCTCCGTCTTTCCCTGTCAGACCAACCACTTTAATGCCTTTCTTTTTTGCCACTTCAATGGCGTTGAGAATATTTTTTGAATTTCCGCTGGTTGAAATTCCAAGCAACACATCACCTTCATTTCCGACAGCTTCGAGGTAACGGGAAAAAATAAATTCGTACCCATAATCATTTCCCACGCACGCAATATGCGAAGGATCGGAAATGGAAATGGCTGCCATTGCTTTGCGGTCATCGCGGTAGCGGCCTGTTAATTCCTCGGCAAAGTGCATGGCATCGCACATGCTGCCACCGTTGCCACACGAAATGATCTTCTTTCCGGCCTTCAATGCAGTTACCATCAATTTTCCGGCAGCTTCAATATTTCTGAAGTTATTTTCGTCAGACAAAAATTTTGAAAGCACGTCATGCGCTTCGGTAAAATGATTTCTAATTTCCTTCATTTTAAGAATTTGGTCTAGGGTGTTTTTCGTAAAACGCTTTTTTGCCCGCATCTAAAAAATCAACGAAATGCTGCACATCACGGTCGTATGCCCTTGGTTGCGCCAGTATGTTCTCGTCACCGTCAATCAGCACGTAGTAAGGCTGTGCGGCTGTGTTGTATTTTGAAATTTGCAGATCGGCATTTTGCTTTCCAATACTTTTTTTCACTTTATTATCATGGGTTGAGGTGTACCATTCCTTTTCAGGCAACTCGGTTTTATCGTCCACGTAAATGGCCACGATCACAAAATCATTTTGCAAACGGGTGAGCACTTGTTTGTCACTCCAAACATTTGCCTCCATCTCGCGGCAGTTCACACAACCATGCCCGGTGAAATCGATAAAGATCGGTTTGTTCACTTTTTTCGAATACGCCAAAGCTTGCTTGTAATCAAAAAATCCATCGAGGTTATGCGGGAGGTGAAAAAGATTTTTGTATTTTACTTCTCCGAGGTCAGAGGTAGTTGACTGCTGACTGCCGACTGTTGACCGCTGACTAAACAAATCAAAATCCAAAGTTTCCTGTGGTGGTAAATATCCCGATAATGCTTTCAGTGGAGCGCCAAACATTCCGGGAATCAAGTAAACCACGAAAGCAAAAGTAACAATTGCCAAACCGAGCCGCGGCACCCCGATGTAAGCCATATCACTGTCGTGATGAAATTTCAGTTTACCGATCAAATACATTCCGAGTAACGAAAAGATCACAATCCAAAAAGCTAAATAAACTTCGCGGTCGAGCAAATGCCAGTGATAGGTTTGATCGGGGATGGATAAAAATTTAAGGGCAAATGCAAGTTCCAGGAATCCTAAAACCACTTTTACTGAATTAAGCCAACCACCGGATTTTGGTAATCCGTGCATCCAGTTAGGAAAAACTGCAAACAGTGTGAAAGGCAATGCAAGTCCGCAACCGAAAGCAAACATTCCGATCATCGGTTTTATAAAACTTCCTCCGACAGCTTGTATCAAAAGACTTCCGACAATCGGTCCGGTGCACGAAAACGAAACCAACACAAGCGTGAATGCCATGAAAAATATTCCGAGAAAATTTTGCATGTTCGATTGGGCATCAATTTTATTCACAAAAGAATTCGGCAAAACAATTTCGAACATGCCGAGAAAGGATGCACCAAAAATCAGGAAAATAATAAAAAATAAAACATTCGGAACCCAATGTGTGCTAAGCCAGTTACCAAAATCGGGACCAAGTCCGAAAACTGCAAATACAAAACCGAGTACCGTGAAAATTGCAACTATGGATGCCCCGAAAGTAAATGCCCTGCGCAGTGCGCGCGAACGGGTTTCACTTTTCTTGGTAAAAAAAGTTACCGTCATTGGCAACATTGGAAATACACATGGAGTTATAACCGCTACCAATCCGCCAAGCAATGCGAAAAAGAAAAACCCCCAGAAAGAAGTTTCATTTCCACCCGCGATACCACTGGCGAGTTGGTGAGTTTGTGAGTTGGTGAATTGGTGAGTTGAAGTATCAGAATTTTTTGATTGAGAAAGAGAATCTGTTTTCGCTGAATCAACAATGGAAGGTTTTGAACCGCTTACCGATAACCCATCACCGATAACTGTTATACCTTTCACCTCGAACTCCGGATCGAACGGAGGCATGCACACACCGCTCACCGTGTTGCACTCCTGGAATTCCATCGAACCTTTGATAACCGGGTTGGGGGTAAGGATCTTTACTCTCTGTTTGAAAACTGCTTTTCCGGTGAAAATGGAAACGGTTCCGTTCCAGATATCTTCATAATGTTTTTTTGAACCAACGGGTTTTAATTTCCCGACCAATGAAAAGGAAGGATGTTTGGTAAAGGTGATGCTGGCAGCTATTGGTCCGAGGTTCGGGTCGAAATCAGAGGAATACATATACCAGTTCTTTTCGATCTCACTGGTAAAAGTGATCTCCACTTCTTCTCCCGCCTTCACTTCAGTTTTATCAATGGTGATCTTCCAGGAGGGATTTTTTTTTAGTATGGTGGGCTCCTGCGAAGAAACATTCTTACAGGTGAAAAAACTCAAGGCAAAAAGGAAAACTATAATTCGTTTGGTCATGGAATGGTTTTAACTATGAACGGACAAATTTAGAATTTAATATGAAATAGAAAACTTCCATGAAAGAAACCCCGGAGGCCGGGCAGTTCAATCAGGATACCGCAAGGTTGCGGGTGCCGGATTGATCTAAATGAATAAAGAGAATTTTATTCTGTCAAAGTTCTTTAAAGGATTCGGCATGATCCATCATGAATCTTTTCTCCTCACGCTCTTTTATTTTCCGCTTCACGTATTTGATGAGCCAGTTGGAACCGAGGATGGCAACCATCAGAAAAATAAATCCTCCGTACATGAACAAGAGATCGGTATTAAAGGGCGTTCCGCCCGGACCACCGGCTTTAGTCACGCCCGGCATGACAAACAGCAAGAATATGAAAATGAGATTTTTCATTGTTTTTGAATTTTGATGTAAAGGTATAAACGTTTTTGCATATTTTTTTATACAAAGCGAAAAAACTGCTTCCGATTGTGGAATGCACTTTTGATGGCAATAGTATGTTTGCAGAATGAAAAGATTCTTGTTTGTAGTTTGTCCAACTGCGCTAAAGCTACATTGGATAAATTGTTTGTTGTTGTTTGTTGTTAAGGGGGTATTCTCACAACCGGAGCCCACAGCGGCATTCCCGTTCACGATGACGGTGGAGCAATACGTTGAAAAATATTCGGCAGTAGCGGTGGAGGAGATGCACAAAAACCATATTCCGGCAAGTATAACACTGGCGCAGGGACTGCTCGAATCGGGCAACGGGAACAGTCGGCTGGCGAAAGAAGGCAATAACCATTTTGGTATCAAATGCAAAGACGACTGGAAGGGTGAAACCATTAAGGAAGATGACGATGCACCGCAGGAATGTTTCCGAAAATACAAAGATGCTTTTGACTCTTATCACGATCATTCCGAATTTCTGAAAAACGGAAAACGGTATGCCTTTTTATTTGACCTGAATGAAAAAGATTATAAGAGCTGGGCGAAAGGATTGAAAAAAGCCGGTTATGCCACCAACCCCAAATACGCGGATATATTGGTAACAACCATTGAGAATAACAACCTCGCACGGTTTGATTCACTGAAACCGGGGCAAGCCGAAGAGAAAAAAATTGTGGAGGAAAAAAAAGTGGAACTGGCATTACAGCGGAATGTGGTGGTCAATGGAATTCCGGCCCTGGTGGCTAAACGAAAGGAGAGTTATGCCGAAATCGCTTTGGAAAATGACATGAGGGTTTGGCAGATCTATAAATACAACGACCTCACCAAGGATGCCGAGCTGAAAGAAGGAGATACCATTTTTCTGAAACCGAAAAATTATAAAGGAACACAGGAATTTTATGTGGTAACAGGAAATGAATCGATGCATCTGATTTCGCAACGGTTCGGTATAAAGTTGAGCAGGTTGTTGCATAAAAACGGGATGAACCCCGGTGATGAGCCTGCAAAAGAAGAAACCGTTTTTCTCAGGGATTACCGGAAAGAAAAAATAAAGCTGAGAACGACAGCGACCGCGCGGATGAGGGATTCGGTTTACAACAACATTGTTTATGACGATGCAAATAAAAACATCGAAACGCAAAAGCCTGTTTTGCCTGAAGATAAATTTGCCATCAACATCCCCGACAACAAAGATGACATGGCATTTTTGCATTTTATACAGAAAGGAGAAACCTTATTTTCAATTTCCAAAAAATACAATGTGCAGGTCGAAGGTATCAGGCAACTCAACAAACTTCGAGACAATACCATTCATGCGGGCATGCAACTTATCATCAATCCGAACCAGCCGCCTGTAAATGAAAAAGAGGATGCGGTGGTTCCCGGTTATCATTTTGTGAAGCAGGGTGAGACCTTGTATTCGATTGCCAGAAGGTATAATATTTCAGTGCTTGAATTGCAGGCGTTGAATGATCTTAAAAGTGATACGGTTCGCATTGGCGATGAACTCGTGGTGGTTCCGCTCAATGGCGAAAAACCAAAAGAAGAAAACCTTCCGAATAACAATGAACCGGTATTTCATTTGGTGAAAGAAAAGGAAACCATGTATTCATTAAGCCGAAAATACAATGTGAGCAAGGAACAGATACGAAGTATGAATAACCTGTTGGATAACGACATCAAAGTAGGGCAGCGGTTGCGTATCCGGTAACCTTACGAAATACGAAAAATGGTACGAATATACGAATGCTTGTTTGCCACTATTCGTACATTCGTAGAAATTTGTATTTCGTAAAACTAAATTAGATCTCATCCAGTTGCGAAAATATTTAATTCATCCGTTCGGTATTTTTATCATCCTCATTCATGCTGTCTATTTTTTTATAGCATGGAATAACGGGAGCATTTATCTCGTGGATTCTTACGGATATTTAAACCAGGTAAAGAATATTTTACTGCATCAATGCTGGTATGCAGAAGACTGGAACACGCCAGTATTAATTGACTATTTCACGATCCGCCCACCGCTGTATGCTTTTTTTATTTTGAGTTGTAAAAGCATTTACCATTCCGATTATTTTGTACTCGTTATTCAAAATCTATTGAGCATTTTCAATATTTTTCTGATCTGGAAATTGCTTGAAAAAAATAACGTGAAACAAAAAGCAATAAACACCGCGATCGTTTTAGCCTTGATCTTTTTCCCTTCACAAATGATCCACTCCGATTTTGTAATGAGTGAGATCCTGCTGCAATTCTTTTTGACATTCGCATTTTATTTTTCGGTAAAGACACTTGACAAACCGGAATTGAAAAATATTTTTTGGGTATCTGTTTGCATTTCCCTTGCGATGCTCACAAAACCGGTTGTGCTTTTCCTGGGAGTTCTTTTAGCCGCTTATTTTTTTTTTATTTTTTGGAGAAAGAACACGAAATTGCTGTTACCGTTTTTGTTGATCCCTGTAACCTATCACTTGCTTTGCCTGCAAAATCAGCATACCACGGGATATTACCATTTTACATCCATGAAGATCATGGCAGATGTGAGAGTGAATTCCCGGTATGTTCTCGCTTCGAAATACGGGGCCGACAGTTCGTCAAAATTCGAAACGCAATTAATGAATGAAGCCAATTTGATAACTGATTATGGGAAGCGCTACGAATTCATCGAACAGAAATGCAATGAAGTTTATCTTCAAAATAAAACAGCATTTGTTAAGCAGTATGTTAAAGGAATGGCTTCTACCATGCTTGATCCCGGCAGGTTCGACCTCGGTGTATTTTTTAATTTACAAAACAATGCTTCTCCAGGTTTTTTACACCGGTTCAATACCGAAGGAATAAAAAGCGTTCCTGAAATTTTAAAAGAAACACCAATATTTATTTTGTTCTTTCTCGGTATCATTTTACTTTGGAATGCGCTCTTAAGTTTGTCTTTGGTCGTATTCCTTTTTGATAAAAAAATTGCGATACGGCTTCGGATCTTCGTTGTTCTTTTTATTGCATACTTTGTGATGGTAATAGGAATTTCAGGGCTTTGCAGGTACCGGGTTCCCTTTTTCCCGATGCTTGTTTTTGCTCTTGCTTTCACTCTCGACAAAATAATTACCGGAAAAAAGTATTTTTGGATTCAAAAGAGTAAGAAAGTATTCCATTTATGAGGAAAAGTAAAAAAAACACTTCCCAAAAGAGTTCACCACTAATGCAGGCAACAAAAAAAAGGGAGTTGGAAACGGAACTTTTGAGGAAGAATAAGAATTTACTTCCCTCTCTTGCGGTGGTTTTGATCATTACGTTCATCACTTATTTTCCCTGCATCAACAATGATTTTACCAACTGGGATGACCTTGGGTATGTAACGGAAAATACCTTATTGCCGAAGAATAAGGCTGTTGATTATTTCTATAAAGATGCGATCGTTATGAGCAATTATCATCCTCTAACGATGATCACTCTTTCATTGGAATATGCCTGGGTGAAATTAAAACCGAAGCAATATCACGTTGATAATTTGCTGTTACATTTATTAAATACCGCTTTGGTT
>JBIOHI010000107.1:0-7219 GCA_044448845.1 Bacteroidia bacterium | reverse complement strand
GTGAAAAAAGCGGATACGATGGTGAATTAAAATATTTAAATGATTTTCCGAGCGAATATCTCGACTTCAATATTCCCTGGAGTTTGACCGTGAGTTATACCGTAAATTATAATAAGTATGCAAATCTTAACAATAAAAGTTTACCGCAGTTTACACAAACTTTAAATTATTCAGGCGATTTCAACCTCACCAAAAAATGGAAGATCGTTTATAGTTCGGGTTATGATTTTATTAATAAGACAACTTCGTTCACTTCCATCAATATCACCCGCGATTTGCATTGTTGGGAATTCAAATTTGACTGGATCCCTTTCGGCCCGCGGCAGAGTTTTTTATTTACTATCAAGGTGAAAGCTGCGGTTCTCCAGGAACTCAAGCAAACCCGGAGAAGGGAATGGTATGATCGTACCATTTGAGAAATTTTTCAACATCATTTGCTTAAGCTAAATTTGTATTTTTACACCCGGATGAACGAACACGATGCAAAAATAAAAATTGATAAACTTACCGGGGAGCTGAAAACGCATAATTACCGGTATTACGTGTTGTCGCAACCAACCATTTCGGATACCGAGTTTGACCTTATGTTGAAAGAGCTGGAGAAACTCGAAGAGGAATTTCCCCATCTCGCTCATACCGATTCTCCAACAAAAAAAATAGGCGGTGCCATTACCAAAGAATTCAAAACGGTGAAGCATAAATACCCGATGTTGAGTCTTGGAAATACTTACAGTGAAGAGGAGTTGCGCGATTTCGACAACCGGATCCGTAAAATGATCGGGGATGATACTTCGACTTCGCTCAGTACAGGTTTTGAATATGTTTGCGAATTAAAATTTGACGGGCTGGCCATCGGGCTGACGTATGAAAAAGGAAAACTCATTCGTGCCGTAACACGCGGTGACGGGGTGCAGGGAGATGTTGTGACCAACAATGTCAGAACGATCAATACCATTCCTCAACAATTAAAACAGGGTGATTACCCGGATGAATTCGAGATTCGCGGAGAAGTTTTCATGCATAAAAAAACATTCGCAAAGCTGAATGAGAAACTGAAAAAGGAACTGGAAGCAAAAGGTTTTGATGAGAACGAGATCGTGGAAAAATTATACAAGAATCCCCGCAACTTTGCTTCGGGAACTTTGAAAATGCAGGACTCGCGCGATGTGGCCAAACGTCCGCTGGATGCGTTCCTGTATTTTTTATACAGTGAGGAACCTGTTGCCGATAACCATTTTGACAGTTTGAAAAAAGCCGCTTCATGGGGATTCCAGGTTTCCGATCATTACCGGAAATGCAAAACGCTCGAAGATGTTTTTGCGTTCATCAAAAAATATGAGACCGAACGTTTTAAGTTGAGTTATGAAATTGATGGTGTTGTAATAAAAGTAAATGATTACCATCAACAGCAGGAACTTGGCTTCACGGCAAAGAATCCGCGATGGGCCATTTCGTTCAAATATAAAGCACAAAGTGCATTGACTTTGTTGGAGAAAGTTACTTTCCAGGTTGGCAGAACAGGAGCGATCACCCCGGTAGCAAATTTAAAACCCGTGCAATTAGCCGGCACCACGGTGAAACGTGCCAGTTTGTATAATGCCGATGAAATTGAACGGCTCGATCTGCACGAACATGATGAGGTTTTTGTAGAAAAAGGAGGAGAGATCATTCCGAAAGTTACCGGTGTCGATCTTTCGAAACGCAAACCGCATTCGCATAAAATAAAATATGCCACCCATTGCCCGGAGTGCGGAACAGCACTGGTTCGCAAGGAAGGCGATGCCGTTCATTACTGTCCGAATGAAACGGGTTGCCCCACGCAACTGAAAGGAAAGATCGAACATTTCATCGGGCGAAAAGCCATGAACATCGACAGCCTCGGTGCGGAAACGATCAGCGGTTTGTTTGACAAAGGACTGATAAAAAACTACGCGGACCTGTATCAGTTGAAATACGAGGATCTGATCGGGCTTGAATTATCGGTGGGTGATTCACCTTCCTACGATAAATCTTCGGATGGCAGGGATGAGATAAAAAAACGAAGCCTGCAGCAAAAATCAGTTGAAAATATTCTCAAGGGAATCGAAGAGTCGAAAAAAGTTCCGTTTGAAAGGGTGCTGTTTGCCCTTGGTATCCGCATGGTGGGAGAGACTGTTGCCAAAAAACTTGCTCAGCATTTTCATTCACTCGAAAAACTTTCGACTGCAACAAGTGAGGAATTACTGAACGTGCATGAGATCGGTGACAAAATAGCTGAACAGGTCATCCGTTTTTTTGAAGATAAATCAAACCGGAATATTCTTGAAAAATTAGAAGCGGCAGGACTTCAATTAAAGATAGTTCAGGACCATAGTATAAAACATTCGGATAAATTACAGGGAAAATCTTTTCTTGTCTCAGGAGTTTTTTCAATGAGCCGCGATGATCTGAAGAAACTGATCGAAGCCAATGGAGGACGAAATGTTTCAGGTGTTACCAAAAGTTTGGATTACCTGGTTGCCGGTGATAAAATGGGACCGGAGAAATTAAAGAAAGCAACCGATTTGAATGTGAAAATGATCAGTGAAGAAGAATTTATGGAAATGATAAAATGATACTCGATTCTGGATTCCCGATACTTGTAAATAAAATTGATTCTCGCCTAATTAAGCGTTAAAATTGCAACTGCTAAATATGAGTTATCAAAAGTTAAAGATATGGCAAATCGCAAAAGAGTTAAGTGTTGAAATCCATGAGATGACTTTTTCCTTACCAAAATTTGAACAATTTGAAGAAGCGCAACAAATAAGGCGTTCGAGCAAATCAATAAGATCAACTATTGTGGAAGGTTACGGTAGGAGAATGTATAAACAGGATTTTATAAGGTTCCTGATCTATGCACAGGCCTCATGTGATGAAACGACCGATCATTTAGATATTTTGTTTGAAACAAAGTCACTTAAAAATGAAGATTTATTTAAAGCTTTAAAAGATAAATCAGATAAGCTTGGACGAAGCATTAATCGTTTTATCGCAACAGTTCAAAATAATCACAATGATTTTAAAGAGTAGAAAACAACGAGTATCCGGGATCAAGCATCGAGTATCGAAATGACATTTATCGAAAACATAAAAACATTCATCGGCAGGTTCCTTTTAAAACGGGAACTGAAGCATCATAAACGAAAGCACTCGTTCACGCGGTTCAGCCGGGTGGACAGCATTGGGATCGTTTACAATGCCGAAAAAACCGAAGAGGAAAATATGGTGAATGATTTTGCGAACAAACTGCGCCTTGAAGGCAAGAAAGTTTTCCTCATGGGTTTTGTAAATTTGAAGTTTCTCCCTCATTCCAAGAAGTTTTTGTTCCAGAATGAATACTTCTGGAGGGAAAAACTCGACCGGTTCAACCTCCCGGTAAAAGGAAAGATCGGGCAGTTCCTTCACAGCGATTTTGATTTCCTGCTCAATTTATACCTTGAGCCATCCTTGCCGATGCAGGCCATTGCCGGTTACTCAGCCGCCAAATACCGGGTGGGAGCAAACATGGAAGGTGGCCTCGATTTTTGTGATGCACTGATCGATGTGGGAAAGAACAAAAATTTAAATTTCTTAATTCAGCAAATTGATTTTTATTTGAGGAATGTAAAATAGTTAACAGGTTGATAGGTTAATAAGTGATTTGTTGTTGCAACTTTATTGACCTGTTAACTTATTAACCAATAACCAACAACCATGAAAGGCACAGGCGTAGCATTAGTAACACCATTCAAAAATGATCTGAATATTGATTTTGAATCACTCGGAAACATCGTGGAACACGTGATCAACGGGGGCGTGGAATATGTGGTGGCTCTCGGAACTACGGGCGAATCACCCACGTTGAACAAAGAAGAAAAGAAAAAAGTATATGCATTCATCGCAGAACAAGTAAAAGGGCGTGTGCCTTGTGTCGCTGGAATTGGCGGAAACGACACACGGGAAGTAGTTGCCACGCTCAAAGCATTTGATCATGCAAAATACGATGCTATTCTTTCGGTCAGCCCCTACTACAACAAACCCAACCAGGAAGGAATTTACCATCATTACATGGAACTGGCGAAAGCTTCACCCAAACCGATCATCATTTATAATGTACCGGGAAGAACAGGTTCCATGGTGGCTGCAGCAACCACTGTACGTCTTGCGCATTCTTCGAATCAATTTATTGGAACCAAGGAAGCTTCCGGAAATGCGGAACAGTTCATGGATATTTTGAAAGATAAACCAAAAATGTTTTCCGTTATATCCGGAGATGATAACCTCACACTTCCGTTTCTTGCAATGGGAATGAGCGGAGTAATTTCAGTCATAGCGAATGCTTATCCGAAAGATTTTTCAGAGATGGTTCGTCTCGGTTTGAAAGATGATTTTGAAGCAGCGCGCAAAATTCATTTCAAATTGTACGATGTGATGAAAACAATTTTTGCCGATGGAAGTCCGGGAGGAATAAAAGTGATGCTGAATGAACTGGGGCTTTGTGCCAATTTGGTAAGGCTTCCCCTGGCACCGGTGAACAAATCAGTGGAAGATCGCTTGCGGCAGATGGCTAATACGATGAAATAGTTTCAGATTTCAACTGATCCGATTTTTTCTTTCGCTAATTTCAACACAAATTCTAATTGCTGCTCGCGGGTAAGGTGAGAATTGTCTAAGTAAACAGCATCCTCTGCTTTCCGCAACGGACTGTCGGCACGGTTCGAATCCATAGTATCACGCTTTCTGATATTGGCTAATATATCCTCGAATGAAGTATGCCGGCCTTTCGCAATCAACTCGTCAAATCTCCGTTTGGCGCGAACCTTTGGATCGGCTGTTAAAAATATTTTCAACTCGGCTTCAGGGAAAACAACCGTTCCAATATCTCGTCCGTCCATCACGATTCCCTTGCCGGCTCCCATCTGTTGTTGCTGTGCTACTAAAAACTTTCGCACTTCGCTGATGGCACTCACCGGGCTGACAACACTTGCTATTTCAGTGCTCACACGAATTTCATTCTCCACGTTTTCTCCATTTAGAAAAGTTTCCTGTTGCCCGGTTTCCGGATTCCACCGAAAATCGATGGAAATATTTTGCAAAGAGTCAGCCACCGCATCGAGGTGGTAAATGTCGATCTGGTTGTTCAGGAAAAATAAGGTCACTGCCCGGTACATGGCACCGGAGTCAATGAAACGGTAACCAAGCGCACCTGCCAACTGTTTTGCCAGCGTGCTTTTTCCGCAGGACGAATGCCCGTCAATCGCTATGATTATTTTTTTCATTACTGAATTAACGGGTGCAAAATTAAATAATAATATAAAGTAATAGTGATTTTAACGATAATTAATTCGCAGCCTTCTTTTTCAGGAAATCATCGATCTTGAAGATGAAAGAAAAGTGATCGGTTCCGTAACCGACCGCGTAACTCGTGTGCCCGTATGCAAGCTGGAATTTGTAAATGCGCACTCCGAAACCCCAGGAGAAACCTGCAAACCCGGTGTAGGTATCTAATTTCAATTCCCACTGACGAAGATAATTGTAACCGAATCCTACGTAAAAACTTTTTCCCAAAATGATCTCCGCACTCGCGTTCAGGTGGCTCAAAGTTTTCTTGGCGAAGTTGATATCCTCAAGTTGAACCTGGCCGGTGGTAAGGTCTTTGGTGAGTCCGGGTTTGTCGGGGTTCTGGTACATCAATCCGCCCGGGTTCTCAAGGTGATTGGCAGTAAGAGAAAAACGCAACGGAGCTTTCAATAATTTTTTTGAAATGCCTAATTGAAAATTCAACGGCAGATTTTCGTAATTATCGGGACGGTAAGTTTTGATCTGTCGTCCGTAATTGCTGATCACTCCGCAAATGGTCAAAAGATTTTTCCGGTCATAATAAGTTCCCGAAAGATCGGCTGCAATTCCCCATGAATTATATTCTTCCAAAGTGGAATTGATGAATTTAATGGCACCACCCACCGAAAATTTCTCATTCAGCATGCGGGCATAACTCACATGAATATTGTATTCACCGGCACGAAAGGTTCCGAGTATTTCACCGTTGGCGCTGGTTTTAGTGAAGTCGCCATAATTGATGTACTGGATGCCCAACGCAAAAGTTCCGATGCTGTCGAAGTGATGGGCAATGGCGGTGTAACCCGCACCGATGCCCGCCACGTAACTCACATAGTTGTAAGTTACCTGGTTGCTCATTTCCTTGTTGAGCAGCGAAGGATTCTGGATGGCAAGATTCAGGTCGTTATCCGGCAAAGCGATGGCATAACCGCCAAGCGCAGCAATCCGTGCGTTTGGCTGAACCGTGAGAAACTGGTACGTACTGGTTCCACCGATCTGTGCAAACAAAACAGCGGGAGAAGAAATAAGTATTAAGAAGATAAGTCGCCTGAACATCCGGTTCAAAAATATTGAATTTAAACGGAAAAAGAAGGGAAGTAGTATTAACAGGTGTTTGAATATAAAATAGAAATGGGAGTTAATAAAAGACATTCACAGTATCCAAAGCATCCATTGGGGTAATTTTTACATGATTTGAATATTCTGGTCCACCTTTAACAACCCAACAATACACAGTGTTCAGTTTGTATCTTAGTCCAAATAGGCAGCATAACATTGTATCTATATTATTGCCTTCCAAAGTTATACCTGTAGTATTAAAATCAGGTAACTCAACCCAATCATATTTACTTACAGGTTTCGTATTTTTAAGATGAATCAAAAGTTGAGACGGCATATCCAAATGGAAAATATTTTTATTGAAATCTCGATTGGTTTGCCAAAAATCCCAAGTGTATTGAAAATAACCAGACTTGGTTACGAGAATATTTTGATTGTTGGAAATATTTTCATTGGTAATAAATTTTCCGGTTGAATCAGTATAAACATTCTCAACCAACTGCGAATAATTATTATCTGAATAAACCCCAACCTGAGCATAGGCAATAGGTTTGTTGGTGTAATATTCTTTTACATAACCGGTGTTCGGTGAATTTGAATTTGTCGCTGAATCTTTTTTGCATTGCTGAAACAGGAGAAACAAAACAGTAAGAAAGAAAAAATATGAAGGAATTTTTTTCATCAGCAAAAGTGCTTACACAAATGTAAAGGAAAATTATGGTATCCAATATAAAACCACTAATTGTTTTGAAGGACAGATTTCTCACCAGGTTATAGTAAAATAAGGGGCAGATTCCTCTCTGCGTTCGGAATGACAGGT
>JBIOHI010000106.1:0-7270 GCA_044448845.1 Bacteroidia bacterium | reverse complement strand
TCTTCGACTAAAAATTCAGTGCCTTCTTGGCAGGCAATTATCTGTTCGTGGGTGATCTGCCCCTGAGCATAATTAATAGAGATGCCAAGATTTGAGGTATTTTCTGCGTTTTTTATTTTAGTATCGCCAAGCGACTTGCCAAAATACGAACTCGCATCAGGGAAAACATAGAACGCTCCTCCGGGAATATTTGTTTTCAAGCCTGGAATACCGTTCAATAATTCCAAAATCAGGTTTCTTCTCCTTAAAAATGCTTTGGTCATTTCTTTTGTGGGAGTCATGTCCCCCGAAAGAGCTGCAATAGCGGCTTTCTGTGCTATTGAATTGGTACCGGAAGTGAATTGTCCCTGTATCTTTTCGCAGGCTGCGGCAATTTCTTTCGCAGCACCTATATAACCAATCCGCCAACCTGTCATCGCAAAACTTTTTGAAACCCCGTTGATGGTGATCACCCGATCTTTAATGAAATCAAATTGACCAATGCTCTCATGTTTGCCTGTAAAATTGATGTGCTCATAGATCTCATCCGAAAGAATAAAAATGTCCGGATGCTTTTCAAAAACCTTTGCCAATGAAAACAATTCTTCTTTTGAATAAAATGAACCGGTGGGATTGCAAGGTGAAGAAAAAATGAATGCTTTTGTTTTTGGCGTGATGGCTTTCTCCAACTGTTCCGCATTTATCTTATAGTCGGTCTCCACTTTGGCATCGATGAAGACAGGTGCGCCTTCAGCGATTTTTATCATCTCCGAATAGCTTACCCAGTAAGGTGTTGGCACGATCACTTCATCTCCAGGATTTAAAATCGCAAGGAAAGTGTTCATGATGGAATGCTTGGCACCGGTTGAGACCACGATCTGGTTGATTGCGTAGTCGAGGTTGTTATCGCGTTTGAATTTAGCCGAAATGGCTTCCCGCAGATCCTGGAACCCGACCACAGGGGTGTAAAAAGTAAATCCATCGTCCAGTGCTTTTTTCGCAGCATCTTTAATATGCTGAGGAGTTTGAAAATCGGGTTCACCCAAACTCAGGCTGATGACATCAACACCGGTAGCGGCAAGCTCGCGGCTGAGTTTAGCCATTTTCAACGTGTTGGATTCTGAAATGGTATTTAATCGTTTTGCTAATTGCAGCATGATAATTCTTTATAAAAAATGCGAATATAATTTATTAAAACAAATGCTTATTTTATCGATCCTTTCAACAACTCTACCTTATCTCTCAACTGTTTGAAGAATTGATTCCGTTGTTTCTCGGAAACCCCTGAGATGAGAATGGATTTGCGCATCAGGTTTTTCAGCCATTCTTCGTTTTCGTAAACAAATGCAGGGTTGGTGGTGGTAAGGAAATTAAACGTATTGTTGCTCACGTAGGCGGTTTTGTTGGCTCCGCGATTAACAAGAATGCTGTTGTTGCCGATCATGACTTCGCTGCGGTAAAGCTTGAAATTTTCCACCGGTTCTTCACCTTTATTTATAAGCTTCGAATTTTTTTCTGCTTTCTTCTGAAGGACATTCAAAATCTCATCTACATCGGAACAAATTCTTAAAGCTTGTTCCTTATCCAAAAAATATCCCGATTCCCAAAAATATTCGATCTGTTTCAGTGTGCTGTTCACGGTGTCCTCGGTCCAGATCTCTGAAGAGTTGGTTTTATTATACGATAGTAATAATTGTTTAGCAGCATCCACCAATGCTTTGTCAACGAGTTCCGGGTCGAAAGCCTTATCGGCATATTCGGGGTCATTCAGGATGCATTTCATCCAGTAAAAAATTTTAAAGCATGTGAACTCCTCGTTAATGAAATGGTGCCAGATCGGAACATCATCCGCTGCATAAATGATCTGGTGATCTTTTACAGAACCAATGTGATTCACATCGTGTAAAAGAGTTTTTAACCATTTAACAAAATTCTCCCTTTTGCCTTCCAATGGAAAATAACTGAAAGTAACACTCTCGGAACCGGGCTGTGAATCTGTTTCAAAAGGGATTTTGAAATGCGAACAGATTGATGCAATTTCATCAATGCTCAAAGGCGTTTCTCCGCGGAGCCTGCGGTATGAACTGTCGTTGCTCACCCCAAGCAGATCAGCAAGTTCATCCACCAGCGAGATATTGGCAGGCAAAGCGCTTTTAACTCGTTTCAAAAAAACATCCTGAATATTTTTAGTTTTTGATTCCATAATTAAATGACTAAAATTGATTTTATCGTTTTGCTTTCCTATCGTTTAATGTGTAATCGTAATATCGAGTTGCAAATAATGCAAATTTTATGGTAAAAATGATGACGAAGCTTATATTTTTGCAGCCTACATCATTTATCCATGATACCCGGCAGATAACAATTTTAACAGTCATGCGGTCAGGCTTAGGTTTGTGACATAAATTTAAAAAAAACAAATCATGAAAAACTTAAAACATCATTCGAAATTATTTTGCAGGGCATTGATAATTTCACTACCTGTTCTTATTCATCAGAGTTATGCTCAAAACGTAAGGCCAAGGATCGGTGTCATCAATATTGACGGCAAAATTGGTGAATACGACCCCGCAAAGCTTGGTAATGTGGCACGCATTGAGTTGGTGAAACTCGACACATTCGATGTTCTCGATAAATATGATGTGCAGGATATCATTAAAAGCAATAACCTGCAAACCGAAAATTGTTACAGCACGGATTGCTTGTCGAAGATCGGTAAAGCGCTGAATGCCGATTATATGCTAAGCGGTTCAGTTGATATCCTTGCGAACAATATCATTGTAACTTTTAAGCTCATCGATGTTAAAAAGCAGATCGGGGTTAAAAGTGCATCCAATACCTATAATAATTTCCCGCTCGAAATAACGTCCATGATGAGCATCACCATGAAATCCATGTTTGGCCGTCCATATGACCCGGTTTTATTTGAACGCGTCACCAAAAAATTCGATTACGAAAACCCGGTAAGCCAACCTAATGTCAAACAATTGCAATTGCAGGGACCAAGAATGGGAGCCACCTATTTATTCGGAGACGATGGTAAAACGATGCAAAGACCGCTGTCGGAAGGCGGATTTGGCTTGAATCCATTGATGTTCCAGATCGGTTACCAGTTTGAGAAACAATACCTCAATGGAGGAAATTACCAGGCTTTATTCGAATTCATTCCTATGATCACAGGGATCGACCAGAGTAAGTTCATGCCGAGCCTCACCCTGATGAACGGTTTGAGAGATAACAAACACGGATGGGAATTTGCCATCGGGGCACTCATAGCATTTACCCAAACAGCGAATACTTATAAAGGAGATGATGGAAAATATTATTTGTTGTCAACAGATTCCGTTGGAAACACCCGCTCGTATATGCGTGCTCCCAAAATGAATAGTCAGTCTCCAGTTCCTACGTCAAATGTAGCAGAAAGATTTGACAGCGGGGGTGACACAAAATTCATGACCGCCATTATCATAGCCGTTGGAAAAAGTTTCCGCACCGGTAATTTAAATGTTCCTGTCAACTTCTGGGTGATGCCGCAAAAAGATGCGGTGCGGATCGGGTTATCAGTTGGATTTAATTCCATGAAATAAAAGGGATCATCATCCCTTTTCGTTTCAACACATCGAAATAAATTTTCGTTTAGATCCCTCTTTAGCCATAAAAATTAATAAGTTTAATCATACCCCAATGAAAATAATAAATAATTTTATATTGTTTTTCACTATGACTTTTTCGGTGAGTGCCCAGCAGGATTGGCGAACAGAAATTCCCGTGAATAAAGGGGATCGGGTGGAGGTTCATTTTTCGGAAGGAAGATACGGTAAGGGCGAAGTGATTTTTTTGAACGACACAGTGTTCATCATCAATTCGAAAACCAAATGGATTGATACGATCTGTTTCCGGGAAGTGGAGCAGTTGTACAATCTCACCCGGGAAATAAGTTATATCAAAAAAGCCGATCAAAAACCCAGGGTGAAACGGATCGTGAATGATTATGCCACCCGTTATTTTGTTTCTCCTTCCGGTTTCGGGCTGAAACAAGGAACAGGTTATTACCAGAATTCGATGTTGCTGTTGAATTCTGTATTTGTCGGAGTAACCGATAATTTTAGCTTAGGCGGTGGCATGTTATGGATCTACCCTATGTATCTTTCGGCAAGATTGACGGGCGACTTCAATGAATATTTGCATTTTGGAGCAGGCTACCTTTTACTGAGTAATGTTTTTGGTTCTACCAGTGAATCAGTCGGGCATATTGTTTATTTTTCCATGACCTTCGGAACCAAAGAAATGAATTTTGGGATCAATTACGGTGGAAATATCAATAATGTAGTTCAGTTACCTTTGTACACCGTAAATGGTTTTTATAAAATTTCCGATCACTTTGCCCTTGTTACTGAAAGCTGGATCATTAATATCAATCGCCAGGAATCTCAAAATGCAAATGTGTATTCTTTGGGCGGAAAATACATTACACCTAAAAGTCATTCGGTTGATTTTGGACTGGCTTGTATTACTAATGGCAGGAATTATTTCCCCGCACCCTATGTGGCGGTATGCTTGCCATTTAATTTAAGGACGAGAAAATAATTCAGAATTTCCGTTTATTTTTGAAGGTAACTAACCAGCAACCGCAAATTGAAAAATAAAATTTTACTGGTCTTTTTTATTTTCCTTTCGTTTCCCGCCCTTTCTCAAAAGGAAATTACAAACCCAAATTCCAACAAGGAGAAAAGAAAACTTTCAAAAACCGAAATGAACTACCTGTTTCATGCAGTGGATTCCATCAAGAAGAATCTCAACCGGATGATCTTTTTTGAGAAAGAATTGAAACAACGAAATTATTTTCTTTCTGAAAAAACAAAATCAGTTGATGCTCTGGTTGCACTCATCGAATCCATGCAGCAAAGCTTGGAAGTGGTTGATATCCCCAGGAATAAAGTCAAAAAGATTTTCGGAAAGCCATCTGTAGTTTCTTCCACTCAACTCATTTACCGCGTGGAAACCTATGAATCGAATTGTCCTTTCATCGAGATCACGTTTTCACTCCAGGGAAATTCCGTTTCCAAAATTCAATATAGGGTAATGGATTGTGAAAAGATGAAGTGAACGGACCCGATATGGATACTTTATGCTCGAAGCTTGGAAAGTGTTATTAAGTTATTCGGTTATTGCCAAACCACTTTAAAACTTCGGTTGTAAAAGTTATTGAAAAAGAACTCTAAACAAACCTCAAACAACAAACGACAAACGACAAACTCATCCCCTGTGTATAACTTGTGGTTAACTCGAAGCCATGCAAACATATTTTTGACACCAACGACAGATACGAATCTCAAACGAAGATGAAATTTATAGTAAACAGTACAACCCTGCTAAAACAACTCTCGGCAATTGACGGTGTAACCGTTTCCAAACCGATCATTCCGATACTGAACAATTTTTTGTTCGATATAAAAGACGGAAACCTGAGTATTTCAGCCACCGACCTTGAAACTACTATGACCACCGGGATCAAGGTGGATGCAAAAGAAGATATTTCGATCGCCATTCCGTCTCGAACCACGCTCGATCTTTTAAAAACTTTGCCGGATCAACCCCTTGCATTTTCTATCAATCTCGAAAAGGGTTCGGTGGAAATAAAATACGATTCAGGAAGATTTAAACTCACCGCGCAAAAAGGTGATGAGTTCCCGAAGAATCCTACCGTGGAAGACGGGAAGAAATTTTCGATGCCGGCAAAAGTTCTGCAAAAAGCCATTTCGAAAACCGTTTTTGCAACCAGCACGGATGAGTTGAGATTGAATCTTACCGGAGTTTTCGTTCAGTTGTTCAACGATCACATTACTTTTGTGGCTACTGATGCGAACCGGTTAGTTCGTTATACCCGCAACGATGTGAAACCCGGGCAGGAAGAAATTTTCATTCTTCCCAAAAAAGCATTGAACCTTCTGAAGTCTTCGTTACCAACCGATGACAGCGAAGTAACCATTGAATACAACAGGCAGAATGCAAATTTCACTTTTGGAGAGACCACATTGATCTGCCGTTTGATCGATGAAAAATACCCGGATTACGCAGCGGTTATTCCGCAGGAAAATCCGAATAAATTAACCATGGACAGGAATGAATTTGCGATGTCGGTGAGACGTGTATCCATCACTTCCAACAAAACCACACATCAAATTCGTTTGAAGATCGCGGGCAGTGAACTCACTATTTCTGCCGAAGACCTTGATTTTGAAAATGAAGCGCAGGAAAAACTGAAATGCCAATACGATGGCGATGATCTTGAGATCGGTTTCAATTCAAAATACCTCGCAGAGCTGCTTGGAGCGCTTGATGCAACCGAAGTGAAACTGGAAATGTCGCAGCCGAACAGGGCAGGAGTATTGTCACCTCTCACACCCGATGAAGGCGAAGATATCCTGATGCTTGTGATGCCGATGATGTTGAATTCGTATTAGTCAGTCAGTTCGAGTAGCATTGGGTTGGATTTGTTGAGGGGGGATCGAGAACCGCACGTCACTTCTCGATACAAACGCCACCTCAAAACCCTTGCAATGTTTTACTCGAAGTGACTACTGCCCCACGGCAACTTTCTGTATTTTTATCATTCCTGAGTTCGCATCCGTTATTTTCAAAAAATAAATGCCTTGTGAAAAAGTTTGTGTGTTGATGGTTACGGAATTTGTGAACGAAATATTTTCGATCATTTCTTTTCCTGTAATATCAAACAATTGAACATTCATTTTCTCTGTTGAGTTGGTTTGAATATTTAATTCACTTGTTGCGGGGTTTGGATAAATTTTCAGTTCAGCATTTTGAAATGAAAGTTCCTTTACTCCTACGGAATTATTTAAGAAATCTGTATTGTATTTATTTATCCAAAGAACGCCTCTGTTACCAGTTGAATCAGAATATTTACTTTGAATTCTTACTGCTGTTGTGTAAACATAGTTGCCGATAACACAAGCTCCTAATATATTATTTGTCAAACCAAATGTATTTGCCGTTACTAAAGTAATTTCTGTACTGTCATCAAAATAATCAACTGCATCATTAAACCCGCCCGAAGATGGAAAGTCGCCAAAGTTGAGATACTTGTCGTTTTTAGTTGGCAATACCAGTACGCTATAAAGTCCGATGAAATTATAAGAGCGATCAATTTCAGTTCCACCGGTACCGGTCTTTGAATCGAATTTAAAAGTTGAAACAACTCCGTTTCCCCATCCAACATTCATTAGGACAACATTTTTCCCTTGGTTAAACATATTATAGGTGTATGTATAAC
>JBIOHI010000105.1:0-7305 GCA_044448845.1 Bacteroidia bacterium | reverse complement strand
GGAGATAAAGTTTGTTCGTGGGATCCTTACACTGCAGTTATCCTTTCGTAGTTTGACGGTGTCCTCAAAATTGACGGGATAATCGAAAATATTACCTTCAAGGAAGAATCCGATGAGCAACCCGGGCACAAGGAAAAGGTGATCATCGAAACAAAAGATAAAACGAAGATACCAACTATTTTGGTGAACGATAAAAAAGGGAAATTGGTGAAAGAATACAATATTCCTGTTGGAGCTCATATCATCGTTGAAGAAAAAGATAAGATCGCGGCCGGGGAAATTTTAGTAAAAATTCCGCGTGTACTTGGTAAAACAAGGGATATCACCGGGGGTCTTCCGCGTGTGACTGAATTGTTTGAAGCGCGCAATCCATCGAATCCTGCAGTGGTTTCGGAAATTGACGGTGTGGTAACATTTGGAGGAATCAAACGCGGTAACCGCGAGATCATCATTTCATCAAAAGATAACGAAGTGAAGAAATACCTCGTTCCGCTTTCCAAACATATCCTTGTCCAGGAAAATGATTTCGTGAAAGCAGGAATAACTTTAAGTGACGGTTCCATCAGTCCCCAGGATATTTTGAGAATTGAAGGTCCGCTTGCCGTTCAAAAATACATTACCAACGGGATCCAGGAAGTGTATCGTTTACAGGGTGTGAAGATCAATGACAAACACATTGAGACGATCGTTCGCCAGATGATGCAGAAATTAGAAGTGGATGAACCGGGCGATACGTTGTTCCTCGAAGGCGAATACGTGGAGAAATTGAATTTCAAGGAAACGAACGACTGGATCTACGACAAAAAAGTGGTAGTTGAACCGGGCGATTCACCTAACCTGAAAGCCGGGCAGATCATCAGCATTCGAAAACTGCGCGATGAGAATTCGATCCTCAAACGCAAAGACCAGAAGCAGGTGGAAGTGCGCGATGCCGTTGCGGCAACCGCTTCCCAAGTGATCATGGGAATCACGAAAGCATCTCTCGGAACACAAAGTTTCATGAGTGCCGCATCCTTCCAAGAAACCACCAAGGTGTTGAACGAAGCCGCCATCTCCGGCAAAGTAGATCACATGCTCGGGTTGAAAGAGAATGTAATCGTAGGACATTTGATCCCGGCAGGAACAGGTATCCGCGATTATGAAAAACTCATCGTCGGTTCAAGAGAAGAATACGAAGCATTGATGGCTTCGAAAGAAGAAGCCCTCGCAGGAAGATAAACTTTATGCGGTCAGACGCATCAAGTGTCAGGCCGCTAAACAAATAATAAAAAGGCATTGTTCATTTGAATCAATGCCTTTTTAATTTAGATTTGAATCTTAATTTTTTGGAAAATGGAAAATCAAAACCAAAATCAGAACCAGATAAACATTGAGCTTTCGGAGGAAATGGCGGAAGGCATTTATTCTAATCTGGCCATCATCACTCATTCGAATGCTGAATTCATCATCGACTTCGTTCGCATCATGCCGGGAGTACCCAAGGCGAAAGTGAAATCGCGCATCGTGCTCACGCCTCAACACGCCAAACGCCTGCTCATGGCTCTCGGAGATAACATTGCAAAATTCGAGGAGATCAACGGAACCATTGATACCGGTGATGTTTCCATGCCGCCTTTCCCGATGAATTTTGGCGGCCCTACAGCCCAGGCGTAGAATAACTTTAGACTTCAAACTTTTAATTTTAAACTCCATTTCGATAATTTATGAGAAATAAGGAGAAAAAAAGTTTTATCCCTGAAACCGGTCCGGGAAATAAAAACTCATTATGGTTTGATATCTTAATCGCAACTTTATTTTTTCTTGTTTCACTCATTGGAATTATCCACCACGAAATGTGGCGCGATGAGCTTCAATCTTGGCTCGTGGCAAGGGATTCGCATTCGCTGGTTCAGTTATTTCAAAATGCCCGGTTCGAAGGCCACCCTATCCTTTGGTATCTGATTCTTTTTATTCTCACCTCTTTTACCAAATCACTTTTTGCGCTTCAACTGTTAAATCTTTTTCTCGGAACCGCATTTATTTTTTTGTTCAATAAATTTTCCGGGTTCAAAAAAACAGAAAAGATTTTGTTCTCTTTCGGGTATTATTCCGTATTTGAATTTACGATGATAAGCCGGAGTTACAACCTCGAACTCCTGCTGATAGCTGCGGTTTTGGTGCTGTTCAACAAGTCGTCAAAAAATTTCATTTGGATGTTTGTCACTTTATTCCTGTTGGCAAATGTTTCTGCTTTCGGGTTGTTGTTCGCGGTTTGCTTTGGAATTATTTTTTTATGGGATGAGAAATACAATCTTCGGAAAATTGAACAAACAAAAGTTTCCGTTTCAAAATATTTTTCGGTTGTTCTTATTTTTATTGCCGGAATTATTTTCTCCATCATTCAGATAAAACCCGAACAGGGAAATTTGGTCAGTACCGATGCTTCTTCGCTTTTCGACTTTGAAAGAATTAAAATTGTTTTTGCAAGAATCTCTGATGCTTTCTTTTTATTTCCTGAACTGAAGATATTGCCTTACTGGAATTTCTCAGGAACCATGCGCCTCGACAGCCAGGATTTGGTTTTAAACCTGATTTTATCCTTCGCTATAATTTTAGCGTGTGTCGTTATCCTTTGGCGAAAACCGGAAACTCTTTTGTTTTTTCTTGCAGCCAGTGCGGGAATATTTTTGCTTTGCGAGTTACCTTTTCTGATCGCGGTTCGTTATACCGGGAGATTTTTCCTTGCGTTTGTCTTTTCACTTTGGCTTGGAAATTATTTTGATGAGAAAATATTTACAAATAATTTTCTAAATAAAATTTCGATTCTCGGAAAAAAATTTCAATCTATTTTTTTGATTCTAATTTTGATCTCACAGGTTATTGCCGGTGTGGAATATTATTTTACTGATGTGAAAATGCCATTTTCTTCCAGCAAACAAATTGCTTCACAAATTCAAAAAGAACACCTGGATACCTTGCCAATATTGGGTTCGCAGGATTATGCTGTTTCCTCTTTTTCGGCTTTGCTTGGAAAAAATATATTTTATCCTGAAAGTAAGACTCCAGGTTCATTCATTATTTGGGACAATCAATTGCGCAAGAACCAAAACCCGGATTTCGGAGTGGTGATTGAATCCATCAATACGGTTTTGGATTCATCACACCAAAAAGCATTGGTTATTTTAAATACGCTTCCTTCCGGGCCGAACGGAAAACTCGAACATGACCTGGTAACTCCGGATATTAAAATAGACCTGCTTTTTCAGTCCGAAAAGTGCATGGTGGGGGATGAATATTATTATGTTTTCCTGGCGACAAGAGTGCCGAAATAATTAGATTTCCGCACGTAAATAATTAACCTTTTCGTTTTTCTTCCAATTATTATCTTTGCCCAAATATTTCCAACATTGAGCAAAACCATCACAAAGTTCCCGGCCACGCTTGTTCTCGCTGACGGCACGGTTTATATAGGCACTTCCATCGGGAAGATAGGCACCACCACCGGGGAGATCTGTTTTAACACCGGCATGACCGGTTATCAGGAGGTTTTCACCGATCCATCGTATTTCGGGCAGGTTTTGATCGAAACCAACGTTCACATCGGTAATTACGGGATCCACGCGGAAGAAGTGGAATCGGATTCGATAAAAATTGCTGGATTGGTTTGCAAGAATTTCAACGTTCCTTTTTCCCGCAAGCAATCGGGGCTTACGGTACAGGATTATTTTGCCTCCAACAACATTATCGGAATTTCCGATGTGGATACCCGCGAGATCGTACGGCATGTGCGGAGCAAAGGCGCGCAAAATTGTATCATTTCTTCTGAAGATAAATCGGTTGAAGAATTGAAAAATGAATTGGCAAATGTTCCTTCGATGGAAGGCCTTGAATTGTCTTCAAAAGTTTCCACTCATAAAACCTATTACCTCGGAACTGAAGGTGCATCAAGGCGTGTGGCAGTTCTGGATCTCGGTGTAAAGAAAAATATTCTTCGCAGCCTGGTGCAAAGAGATTGTTACCTTGCTGTATTCAACGGAAAAACTTCGTTCGAGGAAATGATGAAATTCAACCCGGATGGATTCATGATATCCAACGGTCCCGGTGACCCTGCCACGATGGATTACGCGGTGAATACTGTAAAAGCTATTCTTAATAAAAATGTTCCTTTGTTTGGGATTTGTTTGGGACATCAAATACTTGCGGAAGCCAACGGAATTTCCACTTTCAAAATGCACAACGGCCACCGCGGGTTGAACCACCCGGTGAAGAACCTTATCAAAGGCCACTGCGAGATCACTTCGCAGAATCATGGTTTCTCGGTGAAGGCGGAAGATGTGGAGAAAAATAAAAATGTAGAGATCACGCATATCAATTTAAACGATAACACCATCGAAGGGATACGGATGAAAAACAAGAAAGCATTTTCGGTGCAGTACCATCCGGAAGCTGCTCCGGGGCCGCATGATAGCCGTTATTTATTTGATGATTTTGTAAAATTGATGTCGTAGGGTTCGTTATTTATTAATGCGTTATTTCGTTATTAAATTGATGTAATAAGATGTTTAGTTTTGAAGAACTTGATGCATGGAAAACAGGAAGAGAGTTTAAAATTAAAGCAAAGAAAGTAGCTTGTAGTTTTCCAAAGTCAGAAGAATACAGGCTAAAAGACCAGATTTTTAGATCGGCAAGGTCAATTACTGCAAATATTGCGGAAGGTTTCGGAAGATTTCACCATCAGGAAAACATTCAATTTTGCAGGCAATCACGTGGCTCCTTAACCGAAACTTTAGATCATCTTATCGAAGCATTTGATTGCAATTATATTTCGGAAGAGGAATTAAATAATTTAAGAAAAGAATATGACAGATGTCTTCATGTTATAAACGGATACATTGCATATTTAAAGAGAGCAAAAGAAAATAAAAACTAACAAAGAATAACAAAATAACCAATAACTCAATAACGAATAACTCAATAACGAATAACTCAATAACGAATAACTCAATAACGAATAACTCAATAACGAATAACTCAATAACCGAATAACTTAATAACTCAATAACTAACTACAAAAACAATGAGCGCAATCATTAACATTCATGCCCGACAGATCCTCGATTCGAGAGGAAACCCAACCGTAGAAGCCGAAGTATTAACTGAAGACGGAGTCCTTGGACGTGCCGCTGTGCCTTCCGGGGCATCAACCGGTGTGCACGAAGCCGTGGAACTTCGCGATGGGGATAAAAAAAATTATCTCGGTAAAAGCGTTTTGACCGCGGTAAAAAATGTGAACGATATCATTTCGGATAAACTGATCGGGAGTGATGTGTTCGAGCAGAATGAAATTGATCACCTGATGATCGAACTGGACGGGACGGAAAATAAATCGAAGCTGGGCGCCAATGCAATTCTTGCTGTTTCGCTGGCTTGCGCCAAGGCAGCTTCTATCGAATCCAACATGCCGCTTTACCGTTACGTGGGCGGAGTGAATGCGAACACCCTTCCGATCCCGATGATGAATATTCTGAACGGAGGTTCACATGCCGATAATTCCATCGACTTCCAGGAATTTATGATCATGCCTGTAAATGCAGGTAGTTTCAAAGATGCGTTGCGGATGGGTGTGGAAGTTTTTCATCACCTGAAAGGTGTACTGAAGGAAAAAGGATATTCAACCAACGTGGGTGATGAAGGTGGATTTGCTCCCAATATCAAATCAAACGAAGAAGCGATCGAAACCGTTTTGAAAGCGATCGAAAAAGCAGGATACGTTCCGGGGAAAGATATTTATATCGCGCTCGATGCCGCTTCCTCTGAATTTTACGATGAGAAAACAGGGATGTATGTTTTCAAAAAATCGGATAACAAAAAATTAACTTCTTCCGAGATGGCAACTTACTGGAAAGACTGGACGAACAAATACCCGATCCTTTCCATTGAAGATGGGCTTGCAGAAGACGATTGGAAAGGCTGGGCTGAACTGACCAAAATGGTTGGTGATAAAATCCAGATCGTAGGAGATGATCTTTTTGTGACGAATTCAAAACGTCTTGCACGGGGAATAAAAGAAGGAGTTGCCAATTCGATTTTAGTAAAAGTAAACCAGATCGGTTCGCTGACCGAGACGATTGAAGCGGTGAATCTTGCCACGAAAAATTCTTACACCAGCGTGATGAGCCATCGTTCGGGAGAAACCGAAGATGTGACGATTGCTGACCTTGCTGTGGCACTGAATACCGGGCAAATTAAAACCGGCTCGGCATCGCGAACAGACAGGATCGCCAAGTACAACCAGTTGCTTCGAATCGAGGAAGAACTTGGGAAGAATGCGTATTATCCCGGGATGGAGTTTAAGTTCCTGAAAGGAAAAGCGGAAGCGAAAAGTAGTTAGAAGAAGTTATTTAGTTATTGAGTTATTAAGGAGGGGTTAGGGTTTGGGCAATAGGGTTTAGAGTTCACTGTTTAGGGTTTTGGTTTTACCGTTTGGTGTTTAACATTCAACATTTATCATTTTCACCAACCGTAGTTTTAACGAAGGTTGGCAGCATTTAACATTTCCTCCTATTCACACCTGTTTATTAATTAAAGTACAACAATCCCGGAATGGTTTAATTTTGCCATAGTGATAAGGATACTGAAAAATATCATCCGTAACAAATACATCGTTGCCACGATCGTGTTCCTTGCATTCATGTTTTTCAGCGACAAGAATAATATCATCGAACAATACCGGTTGCGAAAGGAATACAGTAAAGTAAAAGCCGAGCACGATTATTACGCTACACAGCTTGCCAAAGCGAGGAAAGATTACAACGAATTATTTTCAAGTAAAAAGAACCTCGAGAAATTTGCTCGCGAAAAATACCTGATGAAACGCGATAACGAAGATGTGTTTGTGATTCTCGACAAACAAAACGGATCAGGTCGCGGAAAGCAGCAGGAGAGTTCAAATGAATCGGATGATGATTGACGCGATCTGAATTATTACTTCGCTTTTAAGCTCGCTTCTTCACTTTTCTTTTTATCGCCCATTTTCCAGTAAACATACGAAATCGACTGGTATGCCGCTTTGTAACCGGGATCGCAGGAAAGAATTTTTTCGTAGGAATGAAGAGCGGAAGAATAATCATTTAAGGATAAATGGCAAAATCCAAGGTTCATGAGGCAATCGGTGTAATCGGGTTTGATCTGCAACGCTTGTTCGTATTGTTGTTTGGCGCGTTTGTAATCTTTCATTTTCATATACGCAACTCCGAGGTCGAACAAACCAACGGCATAACCCGGTTTTAATGCAACACCTTTTTCGATCAGGGCAGTTCCTTTTTT
>JBIOHI010000104.1:0-7338 GCA_044448845.1 Bacteroidia bacterium | reverse complement strand
ACCGAATGCTACAGCTTTTGCAGCTATCACGTGTTCGAGCGGACCGCCTTGTGTTCCTGGGAAAACTGCGCCATCCAAAACTGCACTCATCATTTTCAATTCGCCTTTCGGAGTTTTTTGCCCGAACGGATTTTCAAAATCCTGTCCCATCATGATCACACCACCTCGCGGGCCGCGCAAAGTTTTGTGCGTTGTTGAGGAAACGATGTGGCAATATTTCAAAGGATCGTTGAGCAAACCAACCGCAATTAACCCTGCAGGATGAGAAATATCGGCAAGCAGCAAAGCGCCCACCGAATCGGCAATGGCACGAAGCCGCTTGTAATCCCAGTCGCGGGAGTATGCCGATGCACCGCAAATGATTAGTTTTGGATTTTCTCTTTTAGCAACTTCTTCTACCTTATCCCAATTGATGGTACCGGTTTTTTCTTCCACGCCATAAAAAGAAGGTTTGTATAATTTGCCTGAAAAATTCACCGGTGAACCGTGTGTTAAATGTCCGCCATGCGAAAGATCAAAACCAAGGATTTTATCTCCGGGATTCAAACAACCGAGCATCACCGCAGCATTTGCCTGCGCCCCGCTGTGTGGTTGCACATTCGCCCACGCAGCACCAAATAATTTTTTCACCCGTTCGATGGCGAGGTTCTCCACCACATCCACCACTTCGCAACCGCCATAATATCTTTTGCCGGGCAAACCTTCCGCGTATTTATTGGTAAGCACACTTCCCATGGCTTCCATCACCTGCTTGCTCACAAAATTTTCGGAAGCGATCAGTTCCAGCCCATGTTCCTGGCGCTTGTATTCTTTCTCTATCAGGTCAAATATCTGTTTGTCTTTTTTCATATTATTAAAATTTGATGCGCAATTTAGTATTATCCATGGTTTGCAAAAATGATTTTAGTTGGCTGTTTGTTGTTTGACGTTTGTCCAACTGCGCTAAAGCTTCGTTGGATAAATGGTTTGTAGTTATTTGACTGTCGATTTCACTAACCTCTTTTCTCTAAATCCTGATTTTTTAACGTATGTTGATTGGTATTACGACTTTCACCGAAAAATTTCTTCCCATGTTATAAATACCAAGGTGCCCGTTTGGCGAAGCGGAATATTGTTCCATGTATTTCAACCGGCTCATGTTCGATTGATATGCCACATCAAAAATATTGTTGCACAATAAACTTAATCTTGCGATAGCTTTTCCTTTATCATTTATTATCTCTCCTCCGAATCCTGCATTAAACAAGATATATCCGGGAGTTGTGGTTTCGGTATTGTAAGCAAGAAATGCTCGGTTCTGAGCCGCGAAATATTCCATTTCTGTTTTCACAAAGAGGGAAGAAAAGTTTTTAAATTTCTTTTTCACATCGGCACGCAATTCCGAACGCGTGTGAAGCGGTGGAATGAACGGAAGGAATTTTGAACTGTCATTTGTTGCACCATTATTAATGGCATATACCATTGAAATTGAATTTTCGAAATGCAACCAATCTAATGGATGCGGATGAATGTCGAGATCGGCTTCAAATCCGTAAAGATGAGCATCAGCCTGCTTGTACTGGAATGTTTGATTACCTGCGACTATAACTGAATCCTGACCTTTGCTGTTCAACACTTTTTCGTTGTAAATGTAATTTGAAATATTGTTGTTGAAAATTTCCACACCGCCTGAAACGTGAAGAGAAGAAAATAAAATTCCGATATCTTCCTGCAAACTGAATTCAGGCAAAAAATTCGGATTGCCGATTTGGTAAAGCAACGTTCCGGGGTGAACTCCGTTTGCCGAAATCTCTGAAATATTCGGAGCACGAAACCCGCGTGCGACATTCATTTTAAAAATAAAGTTTTCATTAATGTTGTAAGCCGCTCCGATGCTTCCTGAGAATCCCGAAAAAGTATGATTGTAATTTTGAAATACCTGATTCGCTCCTGAAACAGTTGAGGCAACTTGCCTGTCGCCTACCGTATCAATACCTATAACATTTGGTGCGGTGTACATTTCGGTATTGCTGAAATACCTCACATCATATCTGGCACCTGCGCTCACATCCAATTTTTCAAAAGATTTTTTTACAAATAAAAATGGTCCGAAATCAAACAATGTATAATCCGGAATGATAAATTCTGTTCCAATATTTTTATTTGTCTGGTACATTCCGTTAACACCAACTGTTGTTTCCAATCCAAAATAATCCGGCAAATAATATTTGAAATCGTAACTCAAAGTTTTCAGATCAAGATACAATCCCGCAAGATCACCATTAGCAGGATGAGAAAATTCTCTTCGCACATTTTCCTGGTAACCGAGATTAACCGCGAGTTTGCTTTGCCCGAAATAAATATTATTAGCCCAATAAATCCGGTAATGCTGCACATGCTGGTGCAAAGTTGGAATGGTGTAAGTATTCAATTCGTTATCAGAAACAATTGGTCGCAAAGTATCCGCTTCCGAAATTTGTTTTGTGAATTTTCTGGTCAACGAATCGCGACTTCCGTCCGGAATGCTTTGCAACAGATCGTACATTGAAAAATTAATGTGTGAGTATCCCCATTTCCTTGTTACCCCTATCATTCCGCTTGCATCATATTCATTATAATTGGTTCCATAAACGCGACCGTCAATTGCATTTTGATAGTCCATCGCCTGCTTGTGAGAAATTCTTCCGCTCCATAATAACCCGTTATTATTTCCGGCAAGAGCAGCAGACAAACCAATTAATCCATTGTTGGTTTGATAATTTGTAAGAAAGCTTCCGCGAATTATTCCATTTGGTAACGGATTAGCAGGTAATAAATTTACAACCCCGGCAAGTGCATCCGAACCGTAGATCAAACTTGCAGGACCTTTCACCACTTCCACTTTGTCGATAGCATACTCGTCCACTTCAATTCCATGTTCATCGCCCCACTGGTTTCCCTCCTGTCGTTGTCCATCATACAAAGTGAGAATTCGATTGTATCCCAATCCGCGAATAAATGGTTTTGAAATATTCGGACCGGTTGTAACCGCGCTCACACCGGGCAGTTTTGCAATTGCATCAATGGCGTTGGTGCTAATGTTTTGTTCCATTTGTTTTGAATCAATCGTCACTATTGAAACCGGATTTCTTTTTATATCTGATGCCCGTGAAGTTCCTGTAACCACAACTTCATGCAACTCGGCAATACTTTCCTCGAGTTGAAAATCTTTTGTCGTGTTCCCAATTATATCCACAATCGATGAAATAGTTTTAAATGTGGTGTAACGAATCTCCACTAAAAATTTTCCCTTAGGTAAGTTTTTAATTTGGTAGGAACCGTCAATACTTGAAACTGCACCTGTTTTCAGGTCGTGCAGATAAACCACCGCACCTGCAAGCGGCTCATTTGTTTTTTTATCGGTGATTTTTCCGCTCAAAGAGTTTTGAGAAAAAACTTTTGATGAAATGAAAATCACGATGAAAAATAATTTTATTTTTTTGATTTGATTTTAAATTAAAGTTGATAGAAATAATAAAATCTGGTTTAATGTTTAACCAGTAAACAAATCAACTTAATTCAGGAGGTCCTTTGTTGCTGATAAGTCTTGCCGCAAAGATAGCAGCAAGAATCTGTGTAGAATAAAATTTTGAAATACCTGATGTGAATATCCTAATGGCAAATACAGAAACTGAATGATAATTTTTCTCAAAATGAAAAAGGCAGGTGAAGCATTTTGGAATGGGATTATTAAAATGTTCCTGGTGCCCGCAGGAGAATTCCGTTGTTCCTTTGCAAAAATTCCGGTCTAATTCACAGGTGTGTGTTTTACTGTGCGAAGCAAGCGCCACGTAATGTTCATCGGCCTCGTGCGAATGAAAAGCACTGAACGGCAACAGCGTTATGGAAAAGATTGCCGCGAGGAATAATGATATTATCGTATGTTGCCTTTGCATGGATACCAGGAATCAAATTTAGTATAAAATTTTAAAACAATTTTCATGAATAAAAAGCTTTCTTTTTTTGCATTCGCTCTCTGTTTGAATTTATCGATCCTGTGGGCACAGGAAAATAATTTTCAGTCAAAAAATCTGTCCTCACAACAGGTCGAAAATTTAAGCGCATTCGCTAAAATGTACGGCTACATCAGGCATTTTCAGCCGGTGGAGCAATTCGACAGCTTGAACTGGGAGAAATTTATTGTCACGGAATCTGAATTTGCGGCTGCGGCAAAAAACACGGCCGACCTTCAGATCCGGCTTGATTCCATTTGCCTTGAAATAGGTAAGGATATCTGGGTTTGCAATAAAGAAATGTGTGTCACACGAACAACGGTTCATAATAATCTTGTGCGCGGGCTAAAACCGAAAGCAACTTATTTTTTGTACCAGTTGCAAACCGGGTGGGGAAATAAAGGAATGAATACAGTTCGCCCGGATATGATCTATAAGAATATGATCTATTCTGTTCATACAGGAATTCCATTACGAAAAGAAATTCTAAAACCTGATGATTTTATTCGTTTGCCGCTTACACGCGAGCTCGAATTGTGTTTGCCGCTTACGCTGTATGCAGATGAGAACGGTTCTCTTTCGCATCCTCATGAGTATCCGAAATATAAAATAACAGCAAAGAATTATTCTTCATCAAATCCGTACATGAGGATCGGTTGTATCATGATCGCATGGAATGTGATCGAGCATTATTATCCGTATTTAAAAGTGATGAAGATCGATTGGGAAAAAGTATTGCCGGAGTATATTCAGCGGGCAGCGCAATGTAAAAGTGAAGAAGAATTCAAACAGGTGCTGGATGAGTTCACAGTGGAATACAGGGATGCACATGCCTGGGTGACGAGAATCCAGGCACCTGATTCGCAACCGTATTTTGCACCACCCTTGCTTCTTGATTTTGTGGAAGAGAAAGCCATCGTAACGTTTGTGGATACCTCAAGAATTTCTGGTTTAAATTTGGGAGACGAAATTCTTTCGATCGATCGGGTTCCGGTTAAAAAAGTCATTGCTGAAAAAACGAAGCGGGAATCAGGTGCTACTCCGCAATTGATCCATCATGCGGTGATGCAAGCTCTTTTTACCGGGAAGAAAAATTCGGAAATTGTGGTTGAAATAAAGACCAAAGACAAACCGGTATTTGTTTCATTAAAGAGAAACATCAATATCTATAGTGAACATTTGACGGAAAACCGGTCAGCACCATTTTGGGAATTTGAGAAGAATTATTTTTATGCCGACATCACACGGTTGAATGATTCGATGATGAGAACAGTTTCTTCAAAATTATTCAGTGCAAAAGGAATCATTTTTGACCTGCGAGGATATCCCGGTCAAATTTACATCAAGGACAGCGTTCCTTCTTACCTGGCCAATGACACGGTTCTTGGAGCCAAGTTTATTACGAATATCATGTATTATCCAGACCAAAAAAATATCATTGACACGAAAAAGGTTCAATGGAAGTTTGTTCCCTCAAGCGCGGGGTTTTGCAAGAATGTGGTGTTCGTTATTGACGGAAAAGCGGTGAGTTATTCTGAATCGGTGTTGAGTATTTACTCCTATAACAAACTGGCAAAACTGGTTGGCGAAACAACCGCAGGCACCAACGGAAATGTGAACACCTTTAAATTATTTGACCTTTACCGGATCACTTTCACAGGAATGAATGTGATCAACCAGGATGATTCGCAATTTCACGGCATCGGCATCAAACCTGATATTGAAATGAAGAGAACCGCGAAAGCATTAATGGAAGGAAGGGATGAATTCCTTGAAAAAGCGATCGAAGTGGTGAAAGGAAAGTAATAGTTTAAGGGAACATGGCAGTGTCATAATTTCATCAACTAATTTTTTTAACTTGTTTTTTACGATTAAAAATTATATTTGATCAACCAAACTATGCTATTATGATACCTTCAATAAGAATTTCCATAATCGTTCTTTCGGTTATGCTATTTGCAAATTTGTTTGCTTCCAATCCTGCAAAAACTTTCAAAGCTCAATACGGTTTTATTGAGAACAAGGGACAGATTGTTGATCAGAACAACCAACTCAACAAGGATGTACTGTTCCTCTACAATTCAAACGGATTCAAGGTGCAACTGAAAAAGAACGGATTCAGTTATGAAGTGATAAAAACGGTGAGAAAGGCCAAGATCAAAAATCCGGAAGAGCCTGAATTCATGAGCAGCGAGATAATGGACGACATTACTTTTTATGTTCACCGCATCGACATTACGTTTGAAGGAGGAAATGAAAACGCGAAGATCACATCGTATGAAAGATCATCCGATTATATCAATTATTATTCGGCAGTAACTCCCGAAGAAGGAGTGAAAAATGTGAGGCATTACAAAAGGATCGTTTATCAGAATTTGTATCCGAACATTGATGTGGAATTTTACCTCTCCCCTAACCCCTCTCCAAAGGAGAGGAGAACGGCCTTGCGTGTTGGAAAAGTCCTCTCCCTGGGAGAGGATTTAGGAGAGGTGTTCAAGTACAATTTTGTTGTTCATCCCGGAGGAAATGTTAATGATATTCAATTGAAATTTGATGGAGCGAATCAAACGGCATTAACAAAAGAGGGACATATCACCGTTGAAACCGCTTATGGAAATATTGACGAAAGCATTCCTTTAACGTACCAACTGGATGAAAAAAATATTCAACAAAAAATAACATCAAACTTTAAACTTGTTCCTGAGCTTGTCGAAGGACAAACCACAAACTTGTATGGCATAAGCGTAGGAAACTATGATGCAACTAAAATTCTTGTCATCGATCCGCTTCCCTGGGCAACCTATTATGGTGGAAGTCTTTCCGATTACGGGATCGGGTTGAACGTGGATGTGTATGGCAATTTACTTTTTGCAGGAACAACCGTTTCCACTTCGGCAGTGGCAACCAGCGGAGCTTTTCAGACCACGTATGGTGGGGGAACACAGGATGGATTGATCGTTAAATTTGATTCACGTGATACACTGAAATGGGCAACTTATTATGGTGGAACACTTGCCGATGTTTGTGGAGCTGTTAAAACAGATTCGATCGGAAATATTTATGTTTCGGGATATTCACAGTCAACTTCAGGAATCGCAACAGCCGGATCTTTCAAACCAACTGCAAGCGGAAACTATGATTGCTTTTTAGTAAAATTTGATTCAACCGGTGCACGCCTCTGGGGAACATATTATGGCTGCACTGGAAATGATCTTCCGTATTACAACTGCATCGCTCTCGACAAAGCTTCAAATATTTTTATGGTTGGAGTAACCAATTCAACCGGTTATCAAATGTCAACAACCGGAGCATTCAAAACCTATATGCTTACTTCAGGAGATGCGTATGATGCATTCCTCGTAAAGTT
>JBIOHI010000103.1:0-7469 GCA_044448845.1 Bacteroidia bacterium | reverse complement strand
TTTTATCAAAATGCAAAACACAAAATGTGAAATCCGGTAAAGCGCTTCAATGAAATAATTCAATAAATTATTTTTAATATTTTATTTCCTGATTAACTTCGTTTCATGTTTAGAAGATTAAGAATTCAAACAAGAGTTCGTTTTTTTCATTTTATACGATATAGGCAGAGATACATTAACGACCGTAATTTTCTGATCCTTGCAAGCCTGATAGTAGGTGTTCTATCGGGCTTTGCAGCTGTTTCATTAAAAACTATTGTTCATTTTATTCAGCATCTTTTGCAGGGAAGTTTTGATGTGAAGTTAGAAAATTTTCTTTACCTTCTTTATCCCTTGATCGGAATAATTATTTGCATCCGTTATGTTCGGATGTTTCATAAAAAAATATTATTCGATAAAGGATTGAGCAGTATCATTTATTCCATTTCGAAAAAATCATCAAACGTTGAATGGCATAAAACTTATTCGCATATAATCACTTCGGCTTTCACTGTTGCGTTTGGCGGTTCAGTAGGACTGGAAGCACCGATCGCAGTCACAGGTTCAGCAATAGGTTCGAACACCGCAAAAACTTTATTACTTACCCGCCAGGAAAAAACTTTATTGCTTGCAAGCGGTGCTGCAGCAGGAATTGCGGCTATCTTCAACAGCCCGATTGCAGGAGTGATTTTTGCATTTGAAGTTTTGCTGAGCGAGGTTTCTGTACCTGCATTTATTCCATTATTGATCGCTTCCGCTTCCGGTGCAGTTGTTTCAAAATTATTTTATCACGAACAATTATTTTTTCTAACCACCGAAGGTTGGAGAATAAAAGCGATACCATTTTATCTTTTACTTGGAGCGTGTTGCGGTTTGCTTTCTGTTTATATGATCCGCACCACAATTGCAGTTGAAGGTTTTTTTAACAGGCGCAGAAATCCATATTTCAAAGGAATCTTCGGGGGAATTGCAATCGGTGCAATGATATTTTTCTTTCCACCACTTTATGGTGAAGGATATAATTCGGTTACAGAATTACTTTCCGGAAATTCAGCAAATTTGTTAGACAAAAGTTTATTTTTCAAATACCATCATAGCGAAATTTTTCTGATGCTGTTTGCACTTAGTGTCATTCTCATTAAAGTGTTTGCCACTTCGGTCACCATTGGTGCAGGTGGCAATGGGGGAATTTTTGCCCCTTCTATTTTTACAGGTGCATTGCTTGGATTTTTGTTTTCGCATTTCATAAATTTTTCTGGCGTCACTCATTTGAATGAACAGAATTTTATTGCTGCAGCAATGGGCGGATTAATAAGCGGAGTACTTCATGCACCGTTAACAGGCATTTTTCTTATCGCTGAAATTTCCGGTGGATACGGATTGTTTGTTCCTTTGATGTTGGTTTCTGCAACTTCCTATTTTGTGGTGCGTTATTTTGAACCGCATTCCATTTATACAAAAAGTTTGATTGATCGCGGTCTGTTAACAGATGATAAAGACGAACAAATTTTCAGCGAGATCAATTTATGGTCTATTATTGAAACGGATTTTTCATCGGTGCACCCGGAAATGACTTTGCGAGAACTGGTGAAAATTATTTCTTCTTCTAAACGAAATATTTTCCCGGTGGTGAACCACGTAAATAAATTTGAAGGAATAATTGTACTCGATGATATCCGTGAAGTAATGTTCCGTGAAGAATTGTATGATGAGATTTCATTGGTTGAACTAATGAGCATACCACCTGTAATTGCCAATATTAACGACCGCTCCGATCTATTGATGAAAAAATTTGAAGAAAATGGAATCTGGAATATTCCGGTTGTGGATGCGGATGAAAAATATTTAGGATTTGTTTCGAAAACAGGAATGCTCGATAAATTCAGGGAGAAATTACAGAATAAAAATGAACTATCGGTTTAACGTATCAGCGTTACCTGTCCCGCTTTTGAAAATTTAGATCCGTCAATAGACTGCCCTTCCACGATCCAGATATAAACTTCGGTGATAGCCGGTGCGCCTAATACTTTTCCATCCCAACCTTCGCTGATATTATTTGTTTGAAATAAAAGCATTCCCCACCGGTCGTAAATGCGCATCGAATAATTATCGGGAACCACACCGGTGAATGCCGGGTGAAAAATATCATTTATATTATCTCCGTTTGGAGTGAAACCGCTGGGAACAAAAAAGGTGCTGCCACTGTTAACAATTATTGCTTCCGTACTTGATGCCGAATCGAGACAACCAAACTGGCTTTTTACGATGAGGCGAATGGAATAATTTCCTTCTTCCAAAAAATGAAAAGACGTGTTTGCATTTGAGTCGGACCAGAACGGAACGGTCTGCGGATTCCTGAATAAGAGCCAGAGATTTTTCGCATTATCATACGAAGTATTGGTGAGATTGACAGTGGAGGCGGGCATATAAAGTGTCAGCGGGGACGCGATGAAATTCGCTTTCGGCAAAGGATACACATGAATGATCTGCAACTGCGTGGTGTCTTTGATCCCACCCGGTCCTTCCGCACGTAAAAAAACATTGTACGTTCCGGGCAAAGTAAATGTGTGCACCGGGTCTTTATCAGTGGAGTTGGATGCATCACCAAAATTCCAACTGTATGAATCGGAATACCGGCTATTGTTTGAAAAATAAACCGTGTGCGGAACACAACCGTTAGCAGGATTATAATTAAAACTTGCAACAGGAACATGAGGACCAATTCGAACCATGCTGATAAAAGTGTCGATGCAATTAAAATTACTCGTGGCAATAAGTTGTACTTCGTAATTTCCGGAATCACTGAAAAGGTGAGAAGGATTAATTACGGATGAACTATTCAACGAAGATGCCGGATCACCAAAATTCCAGTTGAAAGTCAATGACCCGCCATTCACAGTAGAAATATTCATGAACTGCAGTATCGCATTCGGCAGCGAAGTGGGTTGAGGATTTGCCAGGAAATTGGCAATCGGAACATCATACACATTCACGAAATTTGATTTTTCGGAAGTATCGCTGCACCCCGAACTGTCGAATGCAATTAAGGTTATCTTATATGCACCGGTGCTGTTGTACTGGTGTGAAGGATTGACGAGAACGCTGCCGGTGCCGTCTCCAAACATCCAAAGAAAACCGGATGAATTCACCGAAAGATTATTGAACTGCACAGTAAGCCTGGCACAACTCGAGGTATTTCCTGAAGTGAAATTTGCATGCACCAGCGGTTTGATGATGATAGAGTGAGAGGTCGTATCTTTACATCCGTTGATCGTTGTGGAAATAAGACTGACCTGGAAAGTGGTGTCTTTGTTTGCAGCGGTATGATAATAGTGTATTGGCGAAAAAGAAGTATCGGTGGAGTTGTCTCCAAACTTCCAGGTAAAATTATTAGCGCCAACGGAATTATTTACGAAGTTGAATGCGGTGGTATCGCAACGCTGAACTTTATTCGCTGAAAATCCACCGGCTGATCTCGGATATACCAGGATGTTTTGTTTTGCCGTGTCGGTGCAACCACTCGAAGAATAAACTTTAAGTGTCACCGGGAAAATACGGTTGACCAAAGCCAGTCCGTTCACAAAATTTTTACTCGGATCCATCACACTGTCGGATGTACCGTCTCCAAAATCCCATTCATGTTTTACAGCGCGTGACGAGGTGTTGTTAAACGTAATATTCAATGGGCTGCATCCTGGTGAGATATTTACAAACGAAGCATTGGGCAGTGCATTTACTTTTACCGGTTTGGTGATCGTGTCCCGGCAATTGTAAGGCGAACGAACGATCAGACTTACAAAGTAAGTGGTGTCCCTGTCGGGCAAAGCTGTAAATGTTGCAAGCGGGTTGATCGCTGCGGAAGAAAATCCGTTTCCGAAATTCCAATTGTTACCAATGATCCCCGAAGATGAATTATAAAATGAAACAGTACTCGTTCCGCAAACTGAATCGGCAGAACTGATAAAATCTGCAATTGGATTATATCGTGAGGTGATTGTAGAGGTTGCCGTGTCGCTGGCACATTCGTAGTAAGAAAGAGACGACAATGAAACAGTATAAACAGAATCATCCAGATCAAATGATTCATAGGTATGAGATGTATTTGTTGCACTTGAAGAATCATTATCACCAAATCGCCACTTGTAAGTTGATCCAAGTAAAGTTGAGTTTGTAAAGCTAACTACGAGCGGACCGCAACCCTGAGTTTTATTGGTATTGAACCCGATGATCGGTTTGGGATGAACGGTAATATTTTTGTAAGAGGTATCCAAACAATTGTGTTCGCTGAACGCAACTAAACTGATGTGATAAATCGTATCGGCTAAAATTTTTGCACTGTATTGCGCAGAAGGATTTACATTGATGCTGTTAAAACCATTTCCGAGACTCCAGATGAAACTCATGATACTTATACCTCCCGTATCGTACGGGAGTGAGTGATTAGTGAAGGAAATATTCAATGGCCCGCAGCCCGCAGTATCACTGGTGGTGAATGAGGATAAAGGTTTTGGATAGACCTGGATATTCGTGTAGGCTGTATCAGGACAACCATGCTCACTGAATGCGATTAACCGAACATGATATATCGTATCCTTTGTTGCATTCGCATAAAACACCGCGGAAGGATTTACGGCATTGGTCGTTATTCCATTGGCAAAATTCCAGTTGAAATTCATGATGCTGATGGTACCGGTATCGTTTGGAATGGATGAATTGGTGAAATTAACCGAAAGTGGCCCACAGCCTGAAGACTGATTGGCGCTGAAAACGGCTTTTGCATTCGGGAATACCTGAACATTCCGAATTGATGTATCGCTGCATCCATATTTGGAAAATGAAATAAGCTGAACGGTGTAAATGGTGTCAATGGTTTTTGAAGCAATAAAACTGAGTGAAGGATTCCGTGAAAAATCGGTGATCCCGTTTCCAAAGTTCCAGTGAAAAGTCATGTCGTTGATTGTTCCGGAACTTTTATGAATCGAATTGTTGGTGAATGAAACCGGTAACGGCCCGCAACCGTTTTGCACACTTTGCGCGAAAGCGCTGACAGGTTTTGGAAAAACTTTTACCGGCTTGCTGATCGAATCTTTACAACCCGGGCTATTTGTTGCAACCAGTTTTACCGAATAAACGGAATCAATATTTTGTGAGGCAATGAATGTCATTGAAGGGTTGGCCAGGATGGTGTCTTTTCCATTTCCAAAAAACCAGTGATAACTATTTGCGTTGAATGATGTGTTGTTGAAATTCACAAAAAAAGGACCGCAACCCGAATCAGCCGATAAAGAAAAATTGGGAACCGGGTTCGAAATGGTCGAAATATTTTTTCTTGCAGTATCTGGCCGGCATCCGTAAATATTTGTCGCCACGAGACTGATCGGAATTATTTGCGCGCTCATCGAAACAGTTGTATCAGGACGGTTGAATAAATTGGATGTACGAGTATTGCCAACAAACCATTGATAGGTATTGGCGAGAATGGATTGATTGGTAAAAGTAAAAATTTTAGGAGCGCATGAAATGGTATCATTGGTTGTAAATAATGCTACCGGAAACGGTCTTGAGGTAAGATTCAAACCGGCAGAATCCCTGCAACCACTGGGAGTAAACGCGATCATTTTCACTACAAAAAGGCCGGTATCGGTATATACTTTTTTGAACGATGCAGTGGAAGAGGTGTTAAAGTTTGCAGTGGTATCTCCAAATCTCCATAAATAATTTACCGCACCGGTGGTGGTGTTATTGAAAATAAAAGAATCGAGTTTGCATAAGCTGCCTGCATTGGATAAAATGGAAACAACAGGCAACGGGTTCACATTTATGGTAATCGAATCGGTATTGAAACAATTATTATTCGTTCCTACTCTCAGTTTTATTTTAAACGAACCTGATGAAGGAAAAACAAACGAAGGATTTTGCGTGATGCTGTCGGTGAGCCCGTCATTATTAAAATCCCAAGCCCACTGATTGACCGTATTTCCGCTGGTTACTGTTGAACTATCGTAAAACCTTGTGAATTGACCGAAGCATGGATTTGAAGCAGAAAATTTCGAATCGGGAACCGGGTTCACAGTTAATGTTCCGGAAGAAATGGCGAAGCAGCCAATGCTGTTGAATATTTTGAAATTTACCGGATAGGTTCCAGGAGAAGGAAACCGGTAAGTGGTATCATTCACCCGTGCAGTATCGTTTGTACCGAAAGTCCATTGATAAGAAGATATGGTTCCTGAAGAAGTTGTTGCAATTCCATGAAAGACCACCACATTCCCGTCACAAATATTTGCCGGAGTATCGGTGAAATTCACAATCGGGGAAACTTTTACCGTCACCATCATCGTGTCTGAATTGGTGCAGGTTTTATCTGTTGTGATCTTTTGAATCACCTGGTAATTTCCGGCTGTTGCATATAATTTTTTGGGATTTGTTGCTGAAGAACTGTCTCCATTTCCAAACCACCATTTACTCGAAGTGATCACATCACCGGGAGCCAACACGGAAGTATTTGTAAACGCAGTTGAATCCCCGCGACAAACTGTTGTGGCAGTAAATGAAGCGGTAGGAATGGTGCTCACATTGATCACCACGGTAGCCGAGTCAGTGCCGCATGTGTCGGTGATTTTCAATTTCACCGGATAACTCCCAGGTGTATTGAAAACCCTTGTGGCAGGTGTGTTTAATGAAGTGGTATCACCACCTCCGAAGTCCCATAAAATTTTTGCACCTGGCGAAAGATTCGGTGTAGTGTTGGTGAGGTTCACCGAGTGCGGTACGCATCCTGATGAAACTCCCCCGATAGATGCAACCGGACGCGCGAAGACTCTAATGGTTTTTGTGGAAACCGAATTGGGCACACAGGAATTAGAAGCGGTCAGTGAAACCGTGAACGTTCCGGGATTATTAAAAGTATGAACAGGATTTGTGAGCGCGGAAGTATTTAATGCACCGCTTGACGGATCACCAAAATTCCAGGCATGGGTGATATTTAAACCAACCGTTGTATCCGTAAAATTTACCACCAGAGGCTGGCAACCCTGGAGCGGATTGGCTGTAAAACCTGAGAGTGGCGGGCGGTTAATGAAAATCGTTGCAGTCACCGAATCAGTTCCGCATGCGTTACTGTCAACCAACTTCACTGTTTTAGAACCGTAAGATGAAAACGTTATCGTTACCGGTCCTTTACTGGTTGTCCAGCCAATGGTGCTGTCGGGGCTCTTCCAGATATATACATCACCACCCACACAATTGTTGGTTGAAGTATTTGAAAAAGTATAAGCCTTGCTTACCAGGCAAAGGCTTGCGGGTGGACTAATTCCTGCTGCAGATTTATTGAACACATTCACAAATCCGGTCAATGCACTTGATACCGGAGTACCGCATGCAGGATTCGCAACTGTGAGTGTAATATTTTTGGGGCAGGTTGCCAACGCGCTGCTCAATGGATACGTGAAATTAATCGTATCATTTGCGCGGAGATAACTCCTGGTAAACAC
>JBIOHI010000102.1:0-7632 GCA_044448845.1 Bacteroidia bacterium | reverse complement strand
CCACCCTTCAGACCTTTTATGGTTATTGTAAAAGCAACATCAGTTGCTCCCGGCTTTTCCAGGGTGTAATTAATTTTTGCTACGGTATTCTCGCCACCCGCGCAACCGATAAAAATCTCCCCGTGATCCTCCGAATCGAGATTCAATAAAATATCTCCCTTTAAAACTCCGGCTTCCAGTTCGAATGCCCCGGTCATTCCGGTTTCTTCGTCCACCGTAATCAGACATTCGAGCGGGCCGTGCTGCAAGGTTTTGGAAGCCATTATTGCAAGCGATGCACACAAACCCATTCCGTTATCTGAACCGAGTGTGGTTCCTGTTGCGTGAACCCACTCTCCCATTATTCTTGGTATGATCGGATCGGTAAGAAAATCATGCTTAGTATCATTATTTTTTTGGGGAACCATGTCCATGTGACTTTGCATCACCACTCCTTTCAAATTTTCCATTCCGGGAGTTGCCGGTTTGCGAAGGATCACATTTCCCGCTTTGTCAACGTGCGATTCGATGCTGTTTTGTTTTGCAAAATTCAAAATAAATTCGCGAATTTTTTCTTCGTGTTTTGAAGGGCGCGGCACTGCACACACGTCTTCAAAAATACTCCAAACTTCCTGTGGTTTCAGGCTTCCCAATACTTTTGCCATGTTGTTTTTTATTTTTTTAGTTCTGTGAATTGAATGAATTTATGTAAGTATAATTGTGATAAAAATTTAGTAACTCTTTCTTCCGCAGGATGAATTTTTTCTCCTAACTTTTCTTTAAGTTCATCACAAAGCTGCTGCACATTTTTTTTTCCGTCAATCATCTTCCATGTTTCCGATCCGATCTCATCAAGTTTCAGGGGAATGAATTCTTTTCCGTTTCGCGAAAATATTTTACTCCAGAATTTGCTTTCAAACCGCGGAATCAAAACCGAAATATTACCGTTCCCCTCAATCCGGTGTTGTGATTTTATTACCGGAGTGAGTTCGAGGTAATTTATATTATCTTTTCTTTTCGACATAATGTAATAGCAGGCAGCGTAAGTTGGCAGTCCTGCCTACTGCTGCTGCCGACAGCCGGTTGATTTAAATTTAAAAGTTAGCCGTTGGCGGTGCCGGTTCATCAGGCCTTCCGGCATTCTTGATCGGTATTTGAACCAATACATACCCAATAATGATAAGCACTAAAATACTCACCAAAAACGATGGCTCTTTGAAAATTTCAGGAACGGAAATATTCACAAAATAGAATAATGCAAACACCAATCCCATCAAAGCTTCACCGGCAATAAATCCGGAGGCAAGCAACACACCGGTATTTTCCACTCTCGCTTTTTGCGCTTCGTTGTGTTTCTTTCTTTCGTTCACCATTTCAACTATACCTTTAACCACTCCACCAAGAAAAATTGCGAAGGTTGTTTCAAGTGGAAGATACATTCCAACGCTTACCAGCATCGGGCTTTTCACCTGCATCAGGATGAATCCGAAACCCATCAGCATTCCAACGATAATTAAAGGCCATGCCATTTGTCCACCAACAATTCCTTTCGATAACATTGCCATTAAACTTGCCTGAGGCGCAGATAAATTCTTGCTTCCGAATCCGCCTTCATAACCGTCTTTTATTCCTTTTGCGATATCACCTTCATTTAAAATGATCAGCACACCAAACATCACCGAACCTGCCAGTACCACACCGATGATATCTCCGATCTGCATTTTCCATGGCGTACCACCGAGCAAATGACCTGCTTTCAAGTCCTGTAACATTTCTCCTGCAACGGCTGCCGAAACACAAACAATTGCTGCAACTCCCAGAACAGCCGCAACGCCTTCCTGTCCTTTCACACCAAGCGCAACGAGAATCAATGCAGTAACAACAAGTGAAGTTAAAGTTAATCCGCTTATAGGATTATTGCTCGAACCCATTATTCCAACGAGATAACCGGAAACTGCTCCGAAGAAAAATGCCAGAATAATTAATATTGTTGCTGCTGCAAATGCAACGACAAAAGAAGTTTCGAAAATGAAAAAGGTGATACAAAAAGTTGCGATAGCGACACCGAGAATTCCAATCATTATCCATGCGAAATTGATGTCTTTTTCGTTGCGCGGAGAAACTTCCGAGCTTCCTGCCGCTGCTTTTTTTACATCGCTTATTGAACGAACAATTCCTGCTGTTAAACTTTTTCTCATTTTAAACAAAGTGAAGCCTGCACCCACCAACATACCGCCAATTGCGATCGGGCGAACGATATACCGCCACACCTGCGAGATCTGAAAAATAGGATTTGATACCTTATTCATGGCAGCATCCATAGTTAAAGAATGATCTTTATTCATCAAAAAAGTTGCCCATGCGGTGAGGTCCAATCCCGGAGAAATAAAATATAAAATGATTGGAGCTAACAATCCCCATGCAATTAATCCACCGCTGAAATTAAGCGCGCCTAATTTTGGCCCGATGATATATCCAACGCCCATGTATGCCGGACTGATCCCCGGTGAACTCAACAATAATCCGCCTTGTCCGTTGATGGTTGTTCCGGTGATTGTTTGTTTGGTGAATGAGACAAATTTTTCCCAAGAGGCTGCAAAAAATTTCATATCACCCAAAGTTTTAATTACTGCTCCTCCGATCATGGCTCCGAATAAGAATTTCGAACCTCCGCCTGAACTCCTCCCGGCTTTGTGGATCTCAGCAGCAGCTACCGATTCGGGAAATGGTAGCTCGGCATCTTCTACCATCACTTTTCTCAATAATGCAACAAACATAATTCCCAACGTTCCACCTGAAATCAAAATTAAAGATGAAGTGATATAGTGTCCCGGTGTATAAAACTGCGGCCATATACCTGCAACAAAAAATCCAGGCAAGGTAAAGATCGCTCCTGCTGCCACCGATTCACCAATAGAACCAACGGTACGCGCCATATTTTCTTCGAGGATACTTCCTTTAAGCATTTTTAAAATGGCCATCCCGATAACGGCCGCCGGATACGTTGCCGCGATCGTCATGCCGGCTTTAAGCCCAAGATAGGCATTGGCTGCGCCAAGCACCACTGCTAATACTAATCCTATGATCAAAGCGCGAAGGGTGAATTCCGCCATGTTGGTTTCGGGTGAAACAAACGGAATGAATTTTTTCTGTTGCATGATTTTATTTATTAGATGCGGGCAAATTTATATTTTTTGGGTTATCATACAAGTCTGTTGCATTATTGACAATTGAGGACAAAAAACAACATCATAAATCTCACAATTGATTACTTTTGATTCCGAAAATGACCGACTCCTTCAAACTTCAGTTGAACGCCATGCGTATTGTTATCATTGCCGGAACGGTGATCATGATCATAAAATTTATTGCTTATCTGCTCACTCATTCAAACGCAATACTTACCGATGCCATCGAATCCATCATCAATATTGTTGCAGGTGGATTTGCCTATTACAGCATTTCTTACGCTTCGAGACCAAAAGATATAAATCATCCTTACGGCCATGGAAAAATTGAATTTATTTCTGCAGGATTTGAAGGCGGATTGATTTTAACAACAGGAATTTTTATTCTCGTAAAATCCTGTTTCAATTTCATTCACCCAAATGAAATTCACAGTTTGGATACCGGTGTGATCCTGGCTGCCGGTGCAGGTTTCATCAATTTGATCTTAGGAAAATATCTTGTCCGCATCGGAAAAAAAAACAAATCGGTGACACTTGTTGCCGATGGCAAACACCTTATAACCGATATGTACATGAGTATTGCTCTCATTGCCGGATTGTTTGTTATTTACATTACAAAAATAAACTGGCTTGATAATGTTCTGGCCATTGTTTTTGGTTTGCTCATTATGGTTACAGGATACAAATTGGTTAGAAAATCCCTTGCAGGTTTATTGGATGAAGCTGATGAAAACGTGCTGAATGAAGTATTGAAAGTGCTCAACGAAAACCGGAATCCGAACTGGATCGACATTCATAATTTACGCGTACAGCAATACGGTTCGAGTTTTCACATTGATTGCCACATCACGCTTCCCTGGTTCAACGACCTTCAATCGTCACATGATGAATTGAAAAAAATGGAATCGCTGATCGAAACACAATTCGATGAGCGTGTAGAACTATTCATTCATCCCGATCCCTGCATTCCCTTATCCTGCGGCATTTGCCAGCTGTCGGATTGTAAGGTAAGAAAAAATCCTTTCGGAAAAAAAATGGATTGGACTCTCGAAAATGTGATGAAGAATGAACGACACCAGGTATAGATCTTTATGTAAGAAACACTGATTTGTGTCTTGAATCTTTTGTGGAGACGTAACATGTTACGTCTTTACAGGTGTAGGTTAGAATATCTTTCCGGGATTAAGAATATTATTCGGATCAAACACCAATTTTATTTTTCGCATCAGGTCCAAATGAAATTCAGTGAACATAATGGGCATGAATTTTTTCTGAACAAATCCTATTCCGTGTTCACCTGAAATTGTTCCTTTTAGTTTTTTACATAACTCAAAGATTTCCTTCACACCGTCATTTATTTTATTATTCCAATCTTCATCACTCAATTGATCTTTCAAAATATTCACATGCAGATTACCATCGCCCGCGTGTCCGTAACACACGGCTTTGAAACCGTATTTTTTTGCGATCATTCGTACCCCATTAAATAAAACAGGAAGCTCAGCACGCGGAACTACCGTATCTTCCTCTTTAAAAACCGAGTGAGCTTTCACCGCTTCACCAACGGATCTTCGCAGTTTCCAGAAATGTTCCTTTTGCTCGGAAGAATCGGCAAACAATACATCCACACAACTGAAATTATACAACACCTCCCCTATTCGTTCGCATTCTTTCATAATGAGTTCGAGATCATTTCCATCCACTTCGATCAACAAGTAAGCTTGTACATTTTCTTTCATTTCAAAATGGATGTTCAGCATTTCCGAAGAAAGCCTGAATCCTTCCGATTCAACAAACTCACAAACCGATGGAATGAACCCCGCTTTAAAAATTCCATTCACGGCTTCACACGCTTTCTCCGCAGATGAAAAAGAAGCCAGCATCAATAAATTATGTTTGGGATACGGAATGAGTTTGAAAACAATTTTTGTAATGATTCCTAAAGTTCCTTCACTGCCGATCATCAATTGCGTAAGATTATATCCTGTTGAATATTTTAAAGTGTTCGCTCCTGTCCAGATAATCTCCCCGGTGGGCAAAACAATCTCCATGTTCAGTACGTAATCGCGTGTGGTGCCGTACTTGAGCGCACGCGGACCTCCGCTTGAGTGGGCGAGGTTTCCTCCGAGAAAGCAACTCCCTTTACTTGCCGGATCAGGAGGATAGAACAATCCTTTTTCAATCACCGCATTCTGAAAATCCTCATTGATCACCCCTGGCTCGACGGTGGCCTGGAAATTCCGTTCATCAATTTCAATGATCTTATTAAACCGTTCCATAGAAATAACCACTCCCCCAAAAACCGGTAAGGCTCCTCCGCTCAATCCTGTTCCGGCTCCGCGTGGAGTCACAGGAATTTTTTCTTCATTGCACAACTTCAAGACAGAAGAAATTTCTTCTGCAGTTCGGGGTAATAAAACAACTTCCGGAATAAAATTCAGATCCTCAGAATAGTCGTGGGAATAGTGTTCGGTTTGTTCCTTTTTATTAAAAACATTTCCCGCCCCGACAATCGTTTCGAATATTTTTATATGTTCCCCGTTTACTTTTTTATATTGCACGGTCAAAAATAATAAATAAACCCAGAGACGCTGAGTACGCTGAGAAATTTTATGAACAACCAAGAATATAACGAACTCTCAGGCCTGATAATAATTGCGTGGATTGAAGTTCACAACAAGCTGGGCTTACTTGTAAACTTTCATGAAGATAAACTTATAAATGGCATCAAAAGAAAAGTAAATAATTTTTAAATGAAAAAAATAATTCTCCTCTGCACCCTCTGCGTCTCGGCGTTTACACCTTACGCACAAAAACAAGAAATAACATTAGAAGATATTTTTTCAAAAGGAACTTTCGCAGCCAAGGGAGTTGCCGGCTTCAGTTCAATGAAGGACGGCCGGTATTACAGTGCACAGGACGAAAATGAGAATATCATCCGCTACAGTATTGAAACAGGTAAAGTGATAGACACGTTGGTAAAAAAAACAGACCTGGTCATGCCGGGGAATGAAAAACCTTTATCGGGTTTCAGTTATAAATGGAGCACCGATGAAAGTAAATTATTGCTCGAAACCGATTTCAAACACGGTTACAGGCATTCCTATAAAGCATCCTTTTTTGTTTACGATTTGAATACGAAAAAACTTTTTAAACCTTTGAACGACCCTGTTTCTCTTTCCGAATTTTGCCCGGATGCGAGTAAAGTTGCTTACACCAAAGACAACAATCTTTTTTATTATGACTTAATTTCAAACAAAGAAATACAAATTACAAATGATGGTAAAATAAACAACATCATCAACGGTTCCACCGATTGGGTTTATGAAGAAGAATTTGCCCTGACCAAAGGATTTTACTGGAGTCCGAAAGGAGATAAAATTGTATATTACCGGTTTGATGAAAGCCATGTTAGAGAATATTCAATGCCGGTTTATGGTTCGTTGTATCCGGAGATCAGTAAATTCAAATATCCGAAATCAGGCGAAGGAAATTCCATTATAACTATTTACACCTTTGATCTAACCACGGCAAAAAAACAAAGCATTGACATTGGCAAAGATACCGACATTTATATTCCCAGGATGCAGTTCACCAAAGACAACAACACCATTTGTATCCAACGTTTAAACCGGCTGCAGAATAAACTCGAACTGCTGTTTGCAAATACCGCGAACGGGGAAACCAAAATAATAATAACAGAAGATAACAAAGCATACATAGATGTTCCGGAGATTACTTTCTTAAGTGACGGGAGATCTTTTATCATGAACAGCGAACGGGATGGGTGGAATCATTTGTATCATTTTGGTATCGATGGCAGGCTCATTAAACAGGTCACTTCAGGTAAATGGGAAGTGGATCAGTTTTACGGAATGGATGAAAAGAAAAAACTGGTTTATTTTTCTTCAACAGAAGAAAATTCTTCGGGACGAAATGTTTATTCCATTTCAATAGAAGGAAAGAACAAGAAACAACTCACCTCAAAAAAAGGATGGAACAGCGCCACATTCAATTCGGATTTCACTTTCTTTTTAAGCTCCCATTCCGACATCAATTCTCCACCGTATTACTCTTTGTGCGATGCCGGTGGCAAGGAATTAAGGATGCTGGAAGATAACAGTAAACTAAATGAGAAAATAAGAAACTACACCGTTTCTCCGGTTGAAATGACCCTTTTTAAAAATGAAGAGGGAAACGATTTAAATGCATGGATCTTTAAACCATTAAACTTTGATGTTTCAAAAAAATATGCGGTATTAATGTACGTTTACGGAGGCCCGGGAAATCAACTTGCAGTTGACCGCTGGATGGGCGGAACTTATTTCTGGTACCAGATGCTGGCGGCAAAAGGATACCTTATTGTTTGCGTGGATGGGCGGGGAACAGGCGGAAAAGGAGAGTTCTTTAAGAAATGTACCTATCTCGAATTAGGGAAATACGAGATCGAAGATCAGATCTATGT
>JBIOHI010000101.1:0-7640 GCA_044448845.1 Bacteroidia bacterium | reverse complement strand
ATTATAAATATTATCCATTTAAAAACAAAATACCGTAACTTAAATAATTTTAATCCGAATCTTAATCCTAAATCAACTCATGATTCAAATCCTCTTTCTAAAAAAACTACGAGTAATTGATTCCTTTTTATGAGGAACTCATTTACTCTGCATCCGATTATGGTCGTATTGAGTAACCATACTTTTCGTTTTTCGTAAGCTCATCAGTTCTCCCCGTCCGGCTCTCCCTTACGCTCCGGTCGCATTTAGTTCGCAATGTTTTCTGTTTTTTGGTGCTCATGAATGCTCCCGGCCCGGCTCCTCCTTACGCTCCGGTCGCATTTGCGGGAAGAAAAGCACATCCTGGATCGAAGGCTGGTTGGTCATGATCATGGCTAACCGGTCAATACCTATTCCCATTCCCGATGTGGGTGGCATTCCGTATTCCAACGCCCGGAGAAAATCTTCATCCAGCATCATGGCTTCCTCATCCCCGCGGATACCAAGTTCCAATTGCTCTTCCAGTCGTTTGCGTTGATCCAGCGGGTCATTCAGCTCGGAAAATGCATTGCATATTTCTTTTCCGTTACAGATCACTTCAAATCTTTCCACCAAACCTTTCTTAGCACGGTGTTTCTTTGCAAGCGGACTCATTTCAACCGGGTAATCGGTTATGAAAGTAGGCTGGATCAGGTGCGACTCACACTTCGATCCGAAAATTTCATCGATCAACTTTCCGCGCCCCATGGTTTTATCCGTATGAATTCCCAGATCAGCACAAACCTTTCTGATCGCATCTTCATTCATTTCACTAATATCAAAATTCGTGAACTCTTTGATGGCCTCGTACATCGTGTATCGTTTCCACGGCCGTTGAAAATTAATGCGATTCTCACCTACCGTTATCTCTGAAGTTTCGTGCAATTCGATCGCTGCTTTCTCAATCATCTCCTCTATCAGATCCATCATCCACAAATAATCCTTATACGCCACGTACAATTCTATCTGGGTGAACTCAGGGTTATGAAAACGGCTCATCCCTTCATTGCGGAAGTCTTTCGAAAATTCATAAACCCCGTCAAATCCGCCAACGATCAACCGTTTTAAATACAACTCATTTGCAATGCGCAAATACAGCGTCATATCAAGGGTGTTGTGATGTGTTTTAAAAGGCTTTGCTGCAGCACCCCCGTAAAGCGGCTGCAGAATAGGCGTCTCCACCTCGAGGTATCCTTTTTCATTCAGAAAATTCCGCATCGTGTTCACGAGTTTTGTTCGCTTCCTGAAAACATCTTTCACCCCATCGCTAACGATCAGGTCAACGTAACGCTGGCGGTAACGGAATTCCGGATCATGCACTTCATCAAATTTCTCCCCGTCTTTTTCCTTCACCACCGGCAATGGTTTCAGTGACTTGGAGAGTAATGAGAATTCTTCCACGTGAATGGTGGTCTCGCCGGTCTTGGTGGTAAAAACAAATCCTTTCACCCCAACAATATCTCCGATGTCTATGAGTTTTTTGAACACCACATTGTACAAAGTTTTGTCTTCTCCCTTACAAATATCATCGCGCCTGATGTACAACTGTATCTTTCCGGTCGCATCCTGTATAACTGCAAATGCTGCCTTTCCCATGTCGCGGATGCTCATCACCCTGCCGGCAATACTCACGTTCTTGTATTCGATCTTATCATCGGCATAATGCGTTAGAATATCCGCTGCCGAAGTGTTCACCTCGAATGCCTCAGCCGGATAAGGGTTGATGCCGAGTTGTATCAGTTCATTCAGTTTTTGCCTTCGTAAAATTTCCTGTTCTGTTAATTCCATTTTCACTTTAGTTAGTTGGCAAAAATAAAAAATGATTATCCATTTACTAATCTATTTTTTACTGAACTTTCCTGAATTACCTTTGCTTCGACCATGCAAAAAAATATCCGCACCATTTCTTTAAAGGATCTCAAAGAATATTTTTCTTCCATCGGGGAAAGTTCATTTCGCGCCAAGCAGGTTTATGAATGGCTCTGGAAGAAATCGGCAAGGAGTTTTGAGGAGATGAGTAATCTTTCAAAATCTCTTCGGGAAAAACTCAAAGAAGATTTTTTATTCGAGGCAGTTTGCATTTCAGAAAAACAGATCAGTTCCGACAAGACCATCAAATTTGCATTTAAATTACCGGATGAAAAAATTGTGGAAGGCGTTTTGATTCCGACCGAAACCCGTATGACCGCTTGTGTTTCGGCACAGGTTGGCTGCAGCTTAACCTGTAAATTTTGTGCTACCGGAAAATTAGAAAGACTCCGGAATCTCGAAGCATTTGAAATGTACGATGAAGTGGTTTTGATAAAAAACGAAGCCGAGAAATTGTACAAAATGCCTTTGACAAATATTGTTTTTATGGGAATGGGTGAACCGTTGCTCAATTATAAAAACCTGATCGATGCCATTGAAAAAATCACCGGTGAAGAAGGTTTGAACATGGCTTCCGACCGCATTACCGTTAGCACTGCCGGAATTACTAAAATGATAAAAAAATTAGGTGATGACAACGTTAAATTCAATCTTGCTGTTTCTCTTCACGCATCAAATGATGAAAAGAGAAACCAGATCATGCCAATAAATGAATCGAATAATTTAAAGGAATTAAGTTCTTCACTGCAGTATTATTTTTTGAAAACCGGAAATCCTGTTACGTTCGAATATATTGTTTTCAAGGATTTCAACGACTCGATAAAAGATGCCAATGAACTGGCGAAGTTCGCAAAATTAGTTCCTTCAAAAATAAACCTGATCGAATACAATTCGGTGGAAGGCGAAGAATTCCAAAATACTTCTTCCGATAAATTATATAATTTCAAGAACCATTTGGAAACCCGCGGATTGATCGCCACCATTCGGAGAAGCCGGGGCAAGGACATTGATGCTGCCTGCGGGCAACTGGCGAATAAAGCGCATCCCGAAGCACAAATTTCCGAATGACTAATATCATAAATCACCTCGGTTTTTTGATTTAATTTTGATAACGCTTTTCGAAAGCATTTTTATTCATCATTAATTGTTTCAATTATGATCTCAACCATTTTAGTTCCCACGGATTTTTCAGATGTTGCCAATAACGCGCTGACCTTCGCTATTAAATTTGCCGAAAAGGTAAATGCAAAAATTCACATCTTTCATGTCACCCATGTTCCCATCGTGGATCCTTCTTTCCCGGCTGATGTTTACCAGAATTTTATGGCGGATATCGAAAAAGATGCGAATGAAAGCATGGATAAATTGACCAAAGAATTCTTCACCGGTGTTGGTGTAAAGGTTGAAACCCATATCACATTAGGTTACGTAAATGATGAAGTTCATGATTTTGCAGAACAAAATAAGATCGACCTCATCATCATGGGAACTACCGGTGCCAGCGGATTCAAAGAAATTCTTGTGGGAAGCAATGCCGCCTCGGTGGTCGCAAAATCTCATGTTCCTGTTTGGGTGATCCCGCCTTCAGCCATTTATCACGACCTGAAACATATTGTTTATGCAAGTGATTACAACGAACCCGAATTTCCAGCCCTATCGCGGTTGATCTATTTTGCCGAATTGTACGATGCCGAAATTTCGGTGATCCATGTTAAAAATGAAGCCGATAAATATTTCGCTTCCGAACATAATTTTTTCGTGCGGAACAAAAGCCATATCTCGTATGAAAAACTGAAACTGCGGAAACTTCCTGAAGGCGACCTGATGGAAAAGATCAATGAATTCATCGAAAAAGAACATGCCGACATGCTGGTGATGGCAAAGCACAACCGCAGTTTCTTCGACCGGATCTTTCACCGCAGCCTCAGCAAACACATGACCTATCACACGAAGATACCGTTGCTGATACTTAATAAATGAAACTGGATACTCGATCCTTGATTCTGGTTTAAAAAGTTGAGTTAGGATCAACCACAAACTTCAAACAACAAACAACAAACTTTTCGTTCACATCGCTTCCGCAATAACTTCCTTCACTTCCGGTATCATCCGTGTGAGCATGGCTTCAATCCCGCGTTTTAAAGTGATGGTCGAAGAAGGGCAACCGCTGCAGGAACCGCGCATTTCAAGTGTAACAATCCCGTTCTCAAAATCTTTAAAAACGATCTGGCCACCGTCATTCTCAACGGCAGGTTTTACATAGGTTTCAAGTATCTCGTTAATTTTTTCGACCACTGTATTATTTTCACCGAAATCTGCAAAAACCGGAACTTCCGTTTTCATGATCACCGGTTCCTTAGCCTCGATATATGCTTTCAAAAATTCTTTCAGAATCGGATTGATGTCATTCCAGTCACTCCCGGGAGTTCGTGTTATAGTCACAAAATTATTCATGATAAAAACTCCATTCACAAAACTGAATTCAAAAAGATTTTTTGCCAGGGGTGAATTTTCCGTGCGGTCGCGGGAGGGAAAATCAGCGCTGTCACCCGGCAGGATCATTTTATTGAAAACGAATTTCATCGTTTCCGGGTTCGGGGTCGCTTCCGTATAAAGGTCGAGGTATTCGGTCGGGTTGGTCATAATTCGGTTTACAAAAATAACAGATTAGAGTGAAATTAGTTTTATAAAAAGATTCCTCTCTGCGTTCGGAATGACAGTCATTTTTTTACGTGGGGCGGTGCGGGCGGGCGAAGCGCGCCCGCACCGCCCGTTAACCTGAATCAAATTGTCATTCCGATCCCGCCAAAAGCGGAAGAGGAATCTGCTGTTTAATTCGTATATATTCTTTTTAGTGACACGAACTGTTAAAGAATCTGAACTTTTGAAAAGTATGCTTATGCAAAATTTCTCAAAACATCCCAAACCATTTCCGGTTCAAATCCTTTACCAATAAGGAACTGCGCGGTTTTGTTTCTTTTTACCAGCACATTCCGGTCCTTTTCAGAACGAAATTTTTCTTCCGCCAGTTCATTTAAAACTTTTGAATACTCGTCCCCGGGAATCTCCTTCATGGCTTTGTTAATGCAATAATCCGTAACATTCCTCGCTTTCAGTTCGAGGGTTATTTTTATTCTTCCCCAATGCTTTGTGCGGAATTTTCCACCGGCAAAAGCTTTGGCAAAGCGTTCCTCGTTCAAATAATTTTGCTGGATTAATTGCAAAATGATCTCCTCACGGTCATTTCCATAAATTCCCCATTCGCCAAGCTTTTCGCGAACTTCTTCATGGCAACGTTCTTGGTAGGCGCAGTAATTGGCTGCCTTCAATAAAGCCTGTTGTGGGGTGAGTTTTTCTGTTTTTTTCTCCTGCATAAAAATGGTTGCGAAAAAGACAAAATTAAAAATTCGCAGCACAACAATAACTTTAATATTATTGTGTACTGAAAAAATGAATTATTTCATTACAGATATTGCAGAGATCACCGGTGGAAAGATCATTCATCATTCTACCAATTCACAACAAAATCCGGTGGAGCATTTGCTCATTGATTCGCGGAAGATCATTTATCCCGAATCCTCACTTTTTGTTGCCATCAAAGGCGAGCGTAATGACGGTCATAAATATATCAGTGAAGTTTACGAAGCAGGAGTAAAGAATTTTTTAATTGAAAAACATTCTACTCCAATCAGCATTCCTTTTTCGAATGATGTGAATGTGGTGAGCGTGGATAATGCACTGATGGCGCTCCAGCAACTTTCGGCTCATCATCGAAAAAATTTCCGGTTTCCGGTTATTGGAATCACCGGAAGCAATGGAAAAACTGTGGTGAAGGAGTGGTTGTTCCAACTGTTGAAAGAAGACATCAACATTGTTCGCAGTCCGAAAAGTTTTAATTCGCAGGTTGGAGTTCCACTCTCAGTTTGGCAAATGAATGCTTCTAATCAGCTCGGAATTTTCGAAGCCGGGATTTCACGAAAAGGTGAAATGGAAAAACTTCAAAAGATCATCCAGCCAACGATAGGAATTTTCACTTATCTCGGTTCCGCACACGATGAAGGATTTCATTCTGCAAAAGAGAAGCTTTCCGAGAAACTTAAACTGTTTTCCGGTTCTGAATTACTCATTTATTCCGTTGATCAGAAAGATGTGGAAGAAGACATTGCGCAATTTTTATCCCAACAAAATAAAATAAAAAAGTTTACATGGAGCAAAATCAACAGGGCTGCTGAAGTTGTTTTTGAAACGGAAATAAAAAATAATTTTACAAGTATTCGCACGCGAAAAGGTTCACAGATTTTGGGAATAAACATTCCTTTCACCGATGAAGCTTCGGTCTCGAATGCGTGTACCTGTCTTGCTTTTTTGATGGCAATCAACCGCATTTCAACTGATATTCTGAAACGGTTTGAAGAATTACAACCGGTGGAAATGCGCCTTCAACTCAAAGAAGGAATCAATAATTGTATCGTCATCAACGACAGTTACAGTGCCGATCTTAACGCTTTGCAGATCGCACTCGATTTCATGCAACAACAAAGTTCAGGTTTATCGAAAACAGTTATTCTTTCAGATTTCCTGGAAACAGGAATTAAAGACAAAGAACTTTATACTTCCGTTTCGAAATTGTTGTTTCAAAATAAAATTCATCAGTTGATAGGAATCGGGCCACAACTGAATAAACATAAATCTTTGTTCAATTTACCGGCACGTTTTTTCGAAACTCCTGATGAATTCATCCTTTCGTTCAAGAGTCTTGAGTTCAATCACCAGGTCATTCTTTTAAAAGGTGCACGAAAATTTCAATTCGAAAAGATCAGTTCGCTGCTTGAGAAAAAAATCCATGAAACGGTTTTTGAGATCAACCTGAATGCGTTGGTGAACAATTTGAATTTTTACCGGAGAATTTTGAAACCTGAAACAAAAATAATGGCGATGGTAAAAGCTTTCAGCTACGGTGCGGGAAGTTACGAGATCGCGCGCGTGCTCGAGTTCAACCGCGTGGATTACCTTACGGTGGCATACGCTGATGAAGGAGTGAATTTGCGCAAAGCAGGAATTAAAACTCCCATCATGGTGATGAATCCTGAAGCTTCGGCATTTGATGAGATCCTTGGAAATAATCTTGAACCCGAAATTTATAATTTTTTTATTTTGGAGCAATTGATAAAAGCCTGCGGAAGCGAAGAAGTGAGTATTCACATCGAATTGGATTGCGGAATGAAGCGTTTGGGATTTGATGAAAAAGAAATTGATGAGCTGATAAAAATTTTAAAACAAAATCCGAACATCAGAATTCGCAGTATTTTTGCTCACCTTGCGGCAAGCGAAGAAAAAAAACACGATGAGTTCACATACGAACAAATTGCTGCGTTCAAACGGACGAGTGAAAAATTATGTTCTGCTTTTCGTTACCCGGTTTTCAGGCATATTCTCAACAGCAGCGGAATTGTGCGTTTTCCCGAAGCGCAATTTGATATGGTGCGTTTGGGAATTGGTTTGTATGGAATTGATCCTTCACAAAAAATTCAAAAACATTTGGAGCAAATCGGGAATTTAAAAACCGTTATCTCGCAATTACGAAAAATAAAAAGTCACGAAACCATTGGCTACAGCCGCAAAGGAACGGTGAACACCGATTCGAAAATTGCCACGGTTGCCATCGGTTATGCTGACGGGCTGAACCGCAAACTTGGAAACGGAAAAGGTTACATGCTGATAAACGGACAACGTGCACCGGTGATCGGAAGCAT
>JBIOHI010000100.1:0-7658 GCA_044448845.1 Bacteroidia bacterium | reverse complement strand
GCAGTAAATAGCCCTGAACCCGTCTCTCCAGTTGATCTTCTTGCCTTCGGCATAAGTTCTCCCGTAATACGAGATGCCGACCTCATAGACCCGGATGTTTTTTACCCGGCTGATCTTCGCTGTTACTTCCGGTTCGAAACCGAATCGTTTTTCATTCAGAGAAATGTTTTTAATGATCTCCGAACGGAATAATTTATAACAGGTTTCCATATCCGTCAGGTTCAGGTTGGTAAACATATTCGAAAGGAAGGTGAGAAAATTATTTCCGAGCGAATGCCAGAAAAACAATATCCGGTGAGGGTTTCCACCGATGAACCGCGAACCGTAAACCACATCGGCAAAACCATCCGTGATTGGCTTAAGCAATACATTGTATTCATTCGGATCGTATTCGAGGTCGGCATCCTGCACGATAATAAAATCACCTGTCGCCTCCCTGATGCCGGTATGAATGGCAGCGCCTTTGCCCATGTTAACCTTATGCTGCACAAATACCAGGTAGCTGTATTTCTTTACCAGTTCAAGGACTTTTGCGGCAGTGTTATCAGTTGAACAATCGTTCACCACGATCACTTCTTTTTCCATGCTATTGATCAGTTGAACGGAATCAATTTTCCAAAGGATCTCATGGATCGTAAGTTCTTCGTTGTATGCAGGGACGAGGATGGAAAGTTTCTTGGTCATCTACTCACAATGATAATTAAAATATTTTTGAATCGGCAAGTATCACTTTTTCTTTCTCAATTACCACCTCCCCTGGTTTCGCACCTTTAGGTTTGCGCACGAATTTTTTTTCGGTGTACACCACCGGAACCACCGAAGAGGATTTCGACCTGGAATAGGCAACAGCCACGGAAGCCGCATATTCCATTACTTTTTTGGTAAATGGTTTTCCCGAAATGTGTTTCACCACCACGTGCGAGCCCCCGCCATCCTTCACATGCAGCCAGAGATCATTTTTATGAGCATGCTTCATGGTAAGCAGGTCGTTATTCGCTGCATTCTTTCCAACCAGTATCTTAAATCCTTCAAATTCAAATTCACGGAATAATTTCAAAGGAGCAGCACTCTGTGTTTTTTGTTTCTCGAATCTCTGAAGTTCCTTCAATAACTTAATTTTTTCGATCTCCGGTCCCTGGTTTTCAATTTGACTTAGTACAAGTTTTAATGATCCCGACTTACGTTCAAGTTCTTTTATTTTTTCACTCCTGCTTTTGAATTTACTGAAATAGTATTCGGCATTTTGCTGTGGCAACAGGTCTTTCTTGAGTTTGACGGTTACTGTTTTTTGAGCAGCGTAATCGAACAGCTCCACGCTCTCCTGCCCTTGCTTTATAAGGGTTAAATTGGAAAGGATCAAATGCGCGATGAGATTTTCCGGAACGGCCTGGTTAATTTCTTCCAGTGCTTTTTCGGTTTGAGCAAGATCTTTTTGCAATTTCTTCATCAAGGTATTTCTTTCAGAAAGCAATTTGGATTGAAGCGTGTGAAATTCACTTTCCGATACTTCGTTGCGGTTTATTTTGGTCATCGATTCCAAAATATCACGAATACCCGGTTCTTCATCATCGCCAGGTTTTACAAACGATTGCGGTTTATCAAAATCGCTCAGTTTTAATTTGGTATCATTCAAAACATGAATCCGGTAGTGAGAAACAAATTTTTCTTTTTCGAAAAGGATCACGTTGCTCAACCCATCATAAAGCTTGAACACCAAAGCAAGATCATCTTCAAAATTAATTTGAAAGGAACGGTTGAACGAATGTTGTTTCAGGGAAATTATTTTTTTATCATTCAATTCCACGAACTGTTTGTAATGAGGAGTCGGAGCAGCAAAATATTTTTCCTGGAAGAAAAGATAACAATGCCGGTGAGCCCAGAGCAGGCGGATTCCAAACTCTGAAGAACCTTTTTTGAAATTAAGAAATAATTCGTCTTTAGACGAACTGAATGAATGATGGAAAGTAAATTCCTTTATTTTTTCATTCAGCGCTGATGAAATATTTGAAACAAGCGGGAACGAATAATTCATCAGCGTTGCGTGGTCATTTAAATTTCCAATGTCAAACCATCGTAAGCAAGGTGAATATTTGCGGGAAGTTCTTTTTCTACTTCCGCGTATAATCCAAGCTGGTGGCTGATGTGCGTGAGGTATGTTTTTTTCGGTTTCAATTCGCGGACCTGTTCGATAGCTTCTTCCAGTGAAAAATGGGAAACATGTTTTTCTTTTCTCAGCGCATTCAAAACAAGAATTTCACACCCTTTAATTTTTTCTTTTTCTTCCGGTGGGATAAAATTCGCATCCGTGATGTAAACAAATTTATCAAAACGAAAACCAAGCACCGGCATGTGCAGGTGCTTCACTTCAATGGGCTGTATCTCAAAATTCCCTATCGTAAACGCAGTATCTTTCTTTATAAGGTGAATGTTGATCTCCGGGATGCCGGGATATTTCTTATCATCAAAAATATAATGAAATTCTTTTTTCATGTGCTCCACCACGTGCAGCGTGCAATAAACATCCACCGGCTTTTGCATCACATAATTGAAACCACGGATGTCGTCAAAACCGGCAATGTGGTCTTTGTGCCCGTGCGTAAAGATCAGCCCATCGAGTTTGGCGATGCCGGTCCGGAGCATTTGTTGCCTGAAATCAGGCCCGGAATCTACCACGAAGTTCAAATCATTAACCTGCACCATCACCGATGAGCGAAGGCGTTTATCCTTTTCATCTGATGAACGGCACACCTCACAACTGCAACCTATCAGCGGAACTCCCTGCGATGTACCTGTACCGAGAAATGTAATTTTCACGGTGCAAAATAAAACTATACTTAAAATTTTCTTAAAAATCTTTCATTGTAAAGATGTGAATAGTTTTTTTAGAAATTAGTGATAACTTTGTTTCACGATGTTGAGGTACACCAAACTCACATATTGCCTTACTACTTTTTTCCTCTTGATTTCTTTTTCAGGACTTGGGCAAAACCTTGTGTTTAATGGTGACTTTGAACAATACGTTAGCTGCCCGGATTATTTTCCGCAACCCTTTAATGAGGCAATAGGATGGTCAGAGCCTGGCGGGGGCGCTTATGAATATTATAATTCGTGTTGTACAACCGGGTTATTTGGCGTTCCACAAAATAATGACGGTAATGAACCGGCACATTCAGGAAAAGGATATGCCCTTTTTCAGGCTTACGGTGCTTGGCTACAAACCTCACTGTCAATTCCGCTCACACAGGGGAAACAATATTATTTTGAAATGTTTGTCAGTCTCACAGAACACTCTTATTATAACCAAGATTCCAATTTATTGAGAGTAGGTGTGTTTTTTTCAAATAATGCTGTACAAATTTCACATTTGTCTGGTCAGGGTCCTCCTTCCCTTCTAAATCCACAAATTTATTCAGGCGTGATTACAAATAGAAATGGGTGGACTAAAATTTCCGGAGTTTACACGGCAAATGGAGGCGAGAAATATATCACAATTGGAAATTATAGAAATTTCACAGCAAATTATAATAACCCCTATTGGTATGGTGAAGGAGTTCGCTATTATCTGGATGATGTAAGTGTAATTGATACCTGCAAAGCAGTAACACAAACAAATTACGTAAGCGTTTGCATGGATACTAATTCAAATACTTTTTCATATACGCTTAAAGAAAATAAACCGTCACTCTATTATTTATGGAATACGGATGAAAGAAATTCTTCAATCACTATTTCAAAACCCGGAATTTATACGGTACTCTATCAAAGCGGTATCTGCTGGTACTCGGACACATTTAACGTGACAACAAAACCTTATCCTTTAGTGAATCTTGGAAACGATACCACCATTTGTTCAAATGTAAATCTCAACCTTAAAGCCGGAAGTTTATTTGCAAACTATTTATGGAACACCGGAAGCATCGCCAATAGTATCAATGTGAATAAAGCCGGGAAATATTGGGTGAAGGTTTCCAAAAACCAATGCACCACTTATGATACCATTAACATTGCAACGGTTCCCGCACCGTTGTTATCTCTTGGAAATGATACGTCATCCTGTTTTAAAAAACCATTCGTATTAAGTGCTTCTTCGTCCAAAGCAGATTCTTATCTCTGGCAGAACGGTTCAACTTTGGATTCGTTGGTTGTGACTGATGAAGGTAAATATTGGGTAACAGTAAAGAAATCAATTTGCGTGGTGAGCGACACGATACTGATTACAAAGGGCCCCTTCCCTATTGTCAATCTTGGAGGCAACAAAAAAATATGCAAAGAAGAAAATTTAAAACTGGATGCAGGAAATGCAGGCAGCAGTTATTTGTGGAATGACCTGTCAACATCACAAATGAGGGAAGTGCATGCCCCTGGCTTTTTCCATGTCACAGTCACAAATATTCAAGGATGCGTGCGTGCCGATTCAATTCTTCTTGATACGTTTATTTCACCGCAAGTATTTATTGGTAACGACACTACTTTTTGTGATGGACTTACTTATAAGATCAATGCCGGATCGCAATTCAAATCTTACTTGTGGCAGGACGCATCGACCAATAATTTTGACCTGGCAAAAACTGCCGGAAATTATTATGTAATTATAAAAGACTATAATAATTGCAGCGCCTCGGATACTCTTCAAATCTCACTTATTCCTAAACCTATCATCAGCATCAATAGTTTGATAAAAGTTTGCGAACCTGATCTGATGCTAAAACCTTCCGGTAATTTTGTATCGTACCTTTGGCAGGATGGAAGCACTTCTTCATCGTTTCACATCAATGATTACGGAAACTATTCCATTACAGTTACTGATTCAAATAATTGTGCAAACACAAAATCTTTTGAAGTGAAAAGTAGTTGTTCAGGGAATATTTTTGTTCCGAATGCTTTCACTCCAAACGGTGACGGAAAGAACGAAACATTTTTTCCGGTTGTCAGAAACGTAAAATCATTGCATTTCGAAATTTATAACCGCTGGGGTGAACTTTTATTTGAAACTTCCCAAATGAACAAAGGTTGGGACGGCACATTTCAAAACAGTTTTGTTCAACCTGACGTTTTTGTTTACAGGATCACTTACACCGGATTGAATGACGAAGTGAATGTTTTAAAAGGAAATGTGACTTTATTGAAGTAAGGGTATAACCAGACAATTACACTCCATTAAATACCAATACTTAAAATTTTCTTAAAAATATTTCAATGTGAAGATATGAATAGGTTTTTAACTTTACATCTATAACTTTGTGTCACTATGTTGAGATTTAATAAACTCACATATTCCTTCACTATACTTTTTCTCTTGATTTTAAATATCGGGCATGGGCAGAATCTGGTACCAAACGGAGATTTTGAATCTTACACAACCTGCCCCAACAACTATTCTCAAATCGACAAAGCAACCGGGTGGGTGAAACCCACTGACGGAACTTCCGATTACATGAATGCTTGTGCTTCCTCGGCCTCATTAATGAGCGTTCCCACCAATTACTTTGGAACTCAGGCGGCACATTCGGGAAATGGCTATGCGGGATTTTTAACTGCGGCAAATACTTTTCCAAGCGTTTACCGGGAATACATTCAAATTGCATTGACTGATTATTTGATTGCAGGGCACACGTATTATTTTGAAATGTACTTAAGTTTAAGTGACAATAGTTGCCTTGCAACAAATGTTGGAGCGTATTTTTCAAATACAGCCGTAAGTTCAGCGAACAGCGGGTATTTGAATTACCCTCCCCAGGTTCTTTCAGCAGGTTATGTAACCGATAAAACAGGTTGGACAAAAGTTTCCGCATGTTACAGGGCAGCGGGTGGAGAACATTACGTGACCATAGGTAATTTTCAACCACCGAGTACTTCAAACACTACTTATGTCGGTTCATGCGGAACCGGATTTTGGAGCAACAGCAGTTATTATTATATTGATGATGTATTATTAATTAAATCATCCAGAAATATTTTAGGCAACGATACCAATCTTTGTGGCATGAATCCTTTTTCAATGACATTAAATGCTTCGGCAAGCGGTTCGACTAAATATTTGTGGAACACCGGTGATACAAATTCTTCCATCAGTATTACTCAGCCGGGAACCTATTGGGTTCATGTTGATTCTTCAAGCTGTTCCGATGGGGATACTATTTCAATTTTGAACAACAAACCTAATCCTAATTTAGGTCCTGATACCACCTTATGTTTTGGCAATTCACTTTCACTTCATGCTTATGTGGGTGTTGGAACGTACAAATGGGAAGACGGAAGTTACGGAACATTGCGAACCATTAGCTCTCCCGGCACTTACTGGTTAGATGTTACAATTCTCGGTTGTAAAACCCGGGATTCATTGGTTGTAAATTATACTGCGTTGCCTCCGCTCAATCTCGGACCGGATACCATGATGTGCAGAAGCAACCCGGTCACTTATCAATTGAACTATCCCGGGGCAAAATATTTATGGAGCACCGGTGATACCAATTCTGCTTTGACAATAACTAATCCCGGAAGATATTGGGGCGAGATAAATAATTCGGGTTGTCGCAACAGGGACACCGTGAATGTTTCCGTGTCGCCTCTCTCCCCATTTTCTTTCGGGCCGGATACCACTCTTTGCACCGGTCAATCCCTTTTATTGAATGCCACAACTAACGGTGCAACGTCTTACAAATGGAACACGAATTCAACCGGGCAAGTTATTTACATCAGCACTCCGGGGCTGTATTGGGCGGAGGCTAAAGATGCAAACTGCAGGGTTCGCGATAGCATCAATGTAGTTTTTAATCCATTGCCTGTTGTAAATCTTGGAAACGATACGACCATTTGCGGAAATAACTCACTAACGCTTGATGCCGGAAATCCGGGGGCGAATTATTTATGGAGTACAAACGATACAACCGAAATTATTTCCATCAACAAAATGGGAATGTATTCGGTGAAGGTTACAAAAAATAATTGTTCATCATCCGACAGTTTAAAACTTTCCATTCAAAATCCGCCACCATTAAATCTTGGAAACGATACCACCATTTGCGAGGGCTCTGTATTGTGGTTAGATGCCGCATCGCCCGGTTCAAAATACAAATGGCAAGACGGAAGTACCAATTCAAAATTGCTTGTTTTCTCTTCAGGAAAATATTTGGTAACAGTTACAAACGGATTTTGTACCGTGAGTGATTCCATTTTTGTTTATGGCCAGTTGAAACCCTATTTGAATATTGGTACTGATTCTTCGTATTGCTTCAATCAATCCATTTTATTAGATGCTTCGCAAACGGCAGCCGACAAATATTTGTGGCAGGATGGTTCTGTTTTCAGTTCTTATGTTGCAAATACGGCCGGAACTTATTGGGTGGAAATAAAAAAAGCATTTTGCAGTGTTCGTGATTCCGTTTTGCTTTCGCAAAAACCATTGCCGGTAAATAATCTTGGAACGGATAAAAAAATATGCAAAGAAAATACGCTCACACTCGATGCAGGGAATCCCGGTTCCACTTATTTATGGAATGACCAAACAACCTTGCAAACAAAAAATGTAAAAGCTCCGGGATTGTTTTTTGTGCGAATCACAAACAAGGAGAATTGTTTTGTTTTTGATTCTGTCTCTCTGGATACCTTTACTTCACCCATCGTTGCATTGGGCAACGATTCTGCCTTTTGTGATGGTT
>JBIOHI010000099.1:0-7665 GCA_044448845.1 Bacteroidia bacterium | reverse complement strand
TCCTTTTTGAAGAAAAAATAAATCGCGACTCTTTTCCACCCGTCACAAATCCAAACTCATTCTTTCCCCAACACTTCAAACTCGTCCCGCTTGCAGCAAAAACTGCTTCTCCCGGAAATGCTTTCGGTGTTTTGCTTGTATCTAATTGTTGCCAGGTTTCGCCACCATCATTCGTTTGCAGCAATAAAAAATGCCCGTTTACCGGGTCGCCAACAAGCATTCCTTTTTTATCATTCCAGAAATCCATCGCATCCAAAAAATAAGCGGTGTCGGTATTTTTATAAACTTCTTTCCAGGTTTGTCCGCCATCAATTGTTTTTAAAATAAATGCAGGAGTTCCGCTGCTCATGATAATTGCACGCTTATCATCAAACGCTTCAATATCGCGGAAATCACTTTTCTCATAACCTTTCAGTTGTTGGAAGGAAAACGTTTTTCCTCCATCAACACTTTTTGCAATGGTACCCCGGCTTCCGCTTACCCAAATGGTTTTATCATCCACCACGCTCAAACCGCGGAAGGAAGTTTTGCTTAAAATTACTCCTCCGCCTAAATGAAAAGTATTACTGTCGAGGACGTCAATTTTGTATTGAGCATTTACTGCAAAAGCGTAAAAAAAATTGCACGCAAAGGCGCAAAGGCGCAAAGAAAAATGAAGTTTCATTTTAGGGTTTCTAAACGAACAGAAAGTTTTTCGATGATGTTTGTCCACGAATAGGTTTCGTAAAATGCGGCAGGAATGTTTTCTTTTCTATCTATATTTTCAAGAATGGCATTTACAAAACCGCCCCAGTCGTTATCTTCCACAATGATGAGTTTATTTCCGCAAACTGTGGGGTCAATCCCTTCTGCACCGGTCTTTGTGGAGATCACTGTTTTATTTCTTGCCAGCGTATCGATCGCCTTTGTTTTCACTCCACCACCGCTTAAAATCGGATTGATCATCACATCAGCGGCATCAATATAATCTTCGATATTCTCCACGAACCCGCAGTACTTTATTTCCGGCTTATCAAAAAGTTTTTTCAGAATATCTGCAGGAAGATTTTTTCCGCAAATGAGGATTTTGAAATGAAAATTTTCAATTTGTTTCAGTAACGGATAAATTTTTTCAGCTATGAATTCTACCGCTTCGTAATTCGGGGCATAGTTCATGGTGGCAAAAAAGAGTAAAATTTTTTCCTGCGCGCTTATCCCATGCTCAGTTTGAAGCCTGCCTGCCGAATCAAAGCCTTCGCCTCGGAAGGCAGGTTTGAAGTTTGAAGTTTGAAGTTGAGGGGGCTCTGAAATCTCAATACCATAAGGTGTGAGCAGGGTTTTATTTTCTTCCAGGTCAAATTCGTAAATGGCTTTTTGGCGATCAACTTCACTAACGAAAATTACAAGGTCTGAGATCCGGTATGTCCATTTTTCATAAACATAAAGCATTTGCCAGAACCAAACTCCCATGCTTTTGAAACGCAAATATTCGATGTTGTTGCTGCGAATGAATATTTTTTTCTTTGAAAAGATCTTCAGCATCAGCATCAGCCACCCAAACCAGGGTTGATCGAAAAATAAAAGTTCCGTATTTTTCTCAGCAATGAGTTTAAGCAATCGTGGAACTAAAAAAATATTGAAGTAGCGGCTAACTTTAAATTTCATTCCAAAAATAAGTTTAAAGTTTGAGGTTTGAAGTTTGAAGTTTTGGTTGTAAGGTTCAACGGTAAAAACAGTCACATCATGTTTGAAAGAAAGAAAACGTAAAATATTCAACGTGGAGATCTCTCCTCCCGTGGTTGCAGGAAGAAAAGGGTAGGAGATGATGGCGAGGATATTTTTTTTCGCGGGTTTGATGTTACAAAACTGCAATTTTTCTTCGATAAACAGAACCTTGTGATGCTATTTCAATAAAATAAATTCCTTTATTGTTTGCTAAATGATCATTGTTAATTTGCAGTTCGTTTTCTCTTATTCCCTGGCGCTCGTCAATTAATTGACCGTTGATATTGAAAATTTTCAAATTGAACGGAACAGAATTATTTTCAAATTGAACGGTGAAATTTCCTGGTGACGGATTTGGGAAAACAGTAATTGAAATTTCTTTCACGAGGTTATTCAAGCCGGTATTTGGTGTATAACAGATAACAAGTTTGGGCCACCTGGTAGAATCGGAATGATCACTGCTTGCCAGTACCATGCTCCGGTAATTTTGTTCCGTTTGAAGTTGCATCATGAGACCAAAACTGGTTGCAGGATTATTCTTCATATCGATAACCAGGTTAGTGACATCAATATTCGGGTAATCCTGGGTGGTTGAATTGCTTTGTGCCAGGGCAACTTGGTTAACAGCAGTGGTAGTCGGCTGATTACTCCACGTGACGCCACTTTCTGTCCATGTTGAGGTGATCCGCTGAAGTAAACAAACATTTACTCCGGTACTTAATTGAGTATTCGTGGAAACAGGGTTGCTATAAAGAGATAAAGTTGCTGTCGTGATCACAGCATTCTGGGGAACGGAAGACAGATCGAAACTGATCAGTGCCCGCTCAACAAATGAGGTGCCTCCGTTTGTCCAGGCAATGGATGCAAAGTCAGGATCGGAGCCGTAATTTAAATTCGGAGATAAGGAGGTGATGGTTGCATCTTTGCCCACAGTTGCATTTGGTTTAATAACTACACTATTGGTACAAGGTGCCGGAACAGTATAGGTTATGATCAGCATCGGGCGTTTGGTACTATCGGAATGATCGCTGGATGACATAACCATACTGCGATAAGTTGTCTCGTTTGATAATTTTAACATAAAGCCAAAACTTGTTGATGGATTATTTATCATATCGGTCACAAGGTTTGTCACATCAATGTTTGGATAATTTTGCGTTGTTGAAGTGCTTTGTAGAAGTGTAACCTGGTTAACAGAAGTGGTTGCAGGCTGATTATTCCAGGTAACAGCCGCTTCTGTCCAGGTGGAAGTGATCCGCTGAAGCAAACATGAATTTGAGCCGCTGTTTAATTGCGTATTTGTAGACGCAGGGTTGCAATACAATGATAAGGTTGCACCGGAGATAATCGCATTTTGAGGAATGGACGAAAGGTCAAAACCGACCAGGCCGCGCTCAATGAATGAGTTTCCACCGTTGGTCCATGCTATGGCGGCAAGATCAGGATCAGTTCCATAATTTGAACCCGCAGTTAATGATGTAATGGTGGCATCCTTGCCGGTAGCTGCGTTTGGTCTTAATGTCAATGTTGTTTGGGCAACAACAGAAGTTAAAAGGCCGGTCAGGATTACAAACGATTTAACAAGATTTTTCATCGCCTTCAGTTTGGTTTTTAATAAAGAAATTAATGAGACACAAGAATACAAAATTTATTTGTAAGCTTCTACATGAATTCTGTCACCCATAATTCCAAACCATTTGGTTAGATAAAAGTTAATGTATTGAAAATATTTTTTTGCAAAATTCTCCACGGCACTTCCGCGCAAAGTTATGGTTGAAGGATGTTTGATGTGCTGTTCGATGATTATTTTTTTGAAGCCGCTTTCCCGGAGCATTCTCCGGATCGTTTTTTCAGTGAACTCCGTTAGATGGTAAGGCGGAATGGTCATTGTTTTTTTCATCCCGAATAAATTAAAAATGAGGAAAGCGATGCGACTTGAAAGTAAATTTAAAGTGCCTGGAACCTGTATCAAAGCCACTCCCCCCGGTTTTAAAATTTTATGTACGAGCTGACAAGAACCTGTAGGATCGGTAAAATGTTCGAGCACATCACTCATGACCAAAACGTCAAATTCATTTTCGAACAGTTCGGTACCGAGTAATTTTTCATCAAAAGATTTGTTGATGATAGGTATTCCAAAATTCTTTGCAGCATATTCTACCGCAAAAGATGAAAGTTCAACACCCTTTACTGTAAATCCTGAATTTTTCAAGGCATAAAGAAAATTTCCGGTGGCACAACCAATCTCGATCACGTTTCCTTTGGGGCAGTATTTTTTGATCTGTTCCACTCCTTCTGAATAATCACCGGCATTCAGGATTTTCAGGTAATCCACTTCCATGTGGTGGGTTGATTTGTCAGTCCCGGTAAAATAATCTTCCGCGTACATTTCTTCGATCTCCTTGTCGGCCGGCCGGGGCCAGATAGAGATCAGTTCACACGAATCACATTTAACTCCATCCAGGAAACGATCTTTGAACGCATAGCGAAAAGGAATGGTGTGTCCCGTTTTATTTCCACATAAGTTGCAAACAAAATCTGCCGTCATTCGCTTTTTTGATTTATTTGCGGCAAAAATAGGATTAAAGATCAAATCACGAAATCATCTTGGACAATCGCATCAAAATAAAGGACAGGCACTTTGAAATTTATATACCGTCAGAAAAGATACTGGAAAGGGTAAAGTTTATCGCAAAAGAAATCGCAAAAGAATATGCGGACAAGAATCCCTTTTTTATAGGCATTCTCAACGGTTCATTCATGTTTGCATCCGATTTGTTAAAGGAGTTGGATTTCGAGTGCCAGGTTTCGTTCATTAAACTTTCAAGTTATAAAGGAACACAATCAACCGGTGAAATGAGCAACCTCATCGGTTTGAAAGAGAATATTGAAGGTAGGCATGTGATCATCATTGAAGATATCATTGATACCGGTTTAACCATCAGTCACCTGCTTCGTGAACTGAAATTAAAAAATGTGGTGTCACTTAAAATAGCATCCTTACTTCTGAAGAAGGATGCGCTAAAGATAGATGTCAGCCCGGATTTTGTGGGTTTTGCAGTTCCCGTTAAATTTCTCGTTGGTTATGGACTCGATTATGACGGATATGGAAGAAATTTTCGGCATATCTATTCGGAAGTTTTGTGATATTCCTCAGTATTTATCAATAAAATTTGATTTATTTCGCCCCTCAATTTTCATTTAACATTTATCATTTAACATTCAACATTTATTTTCATGCTTAACATTGTACTCTTTGGCCCACCGGGAGCCGGAAAAGGAACTCAATCAGAAAAATTAATCGCAAAGTATCACTTGAATCACATTTCAACCGGGGATATTTTCCGTGCCAACATAAAAGGTGGAACTCAACTGGGTGTGCTTGCCAAAAGTTATATAGACAAAGGGCAACTCGTTCCGGATGAAGTGACTATTGGAATGCTTGAAGCGGAACTAAAAAAATACCCGGAGCCGAAAGGATTTATTTTTGATGGCTTCCCGCGAACTTCCGGACAGGCAAAGGCACTCGATTCGCTGCTTGAAAAAATGAACACTTCCATTTCGCTGATGCTGGCACTGGAAGTGGAAGAAGAAGAATTGCGCAAACGCCTGCTGCTTCGCGGAAAAGATTCAGGACGTGCAGATGACCAAAATCCGGAAGTGATCCAGAAAAGAATTGATGTGTACAACAACGAAACTACACCGGTCAAAGATTTTTACGTGAAACAAGGCAAATACAGAGGAATAAAAGGGGTTGGAAGAATCGAAGACATCTTTGATGCACTTTGCAGGGCAATTGAAGTATAAAGATATTTTATTTATCTTTGAACAATGAAAAGATTTGCTGATATAGTTGAAGATGTCAAAACTCTTAATGAGGAAGAGTTAGAGGAAATCAAGCATATTGCCGACAAGCTTATCGTTGAAGCTGCGCGACAAAGAATATTGGGCAATGGAATTAAAGCAAAAAAAGAATTCAAGGCAGGTAAACTGAAATCCTATTCGAATTTTCAAAAATTGAAGTCTGATTTGTTAGCTGATGATTAATGTTTTATTCAGCACAGGTTTTAAAAGAGCTTTAAAGAAAAAAATAAAATCCAACAAAAAATCAGAGAATTTATTTTTTGAAAAGTTAAAATTCTTTTGTGATGACCCCTTTTATCCGGCTTTAAAAACGCATAAATTAACAGGCGACCTTGCCGATTACTGGAGTTTTTCTGTCGAACAGGATTTGAGGGTTATTTTCTATTTTGAAAATAAAAATACGGTTGTTTTAACTGACATCGGTTCTCATGACGAAGTTTATTAAATCAGTATATCATCTCATGTTTGAATTTTCATTTTCAAATTATCACATCGTCACATTATCAAATTAAATCATGGCCGATAGTAATTTTGTAGATTATGTAAAGATCTGTTGCCGCTCGGGGAAAGGCGGAGCGGGTGTGATGCATTTTATGCGCGATAAGAATACGGCTAAAGGCGGTCCTGATGGCGGTGATGGCGGCAGGGGTGGTGATATCATTCTGAAAGGAAACACTCAACTCTGGACCTTGCTTCATTTGAAATACCGGAAACATGTGATTGCGGTTGACGGAAACAACGGTGAAAGTGCCATGCGAACCGGAGCGGAAGGGAAAGATGAGATCATTGAAGTGCCCCTTGGAACCATTGCTAAAGATGCGGAGACCGGAAAGATATTATTCGAAATAACCGATGAAGGTCAGGAAGTAATCTTAGTGAAGGGTGGTCGCGGAGGTTTGGGCAACACCCATTTTAAAACTTCCACCAAACAGGCGCCAAGACATGCCCAGCCGGGTGAATCTGGAAAGGAAGAATGGAAAATACTGGAGTTGAAAATCCTTGCCGATGTGGGTTTGGTTGGATTTCCAAATGCAGGTAAATCAACTTTACTCAGTGTGATGACAGCAGCAAAACCGGAGATCGCGGATTATCCGTTCACCACGCTGGTTCCTAATTTAGGAATTGTGCAGTACCGCGGGTACCGGTCGTTTGTGATGGCGGATATACCCGGGATCATTGAAGGGGCACATGAAGGAAAAGGGCTTGGAACCCGCTTCCTCCGGCATATTGAACGGAATGCCATGTTGCTGTTTGTAATTCCAGCCGATTCAAAAGACATCAAAACCGAATACAAGATCTTATTGAACGAACTCAAAAAATTCAACAAGGAATTATTGGATAAAAAACGGATGCTCATCATCAGCAAATCGGATATGCTGGATGACGAGTTGATGAAAGAAATGAAAAAGGAATTACCCCGCATTCCATGCCTTTTCGTGAGTTCAGCTACAGGGTTCAATATTCCGAAACTCAAAGACAAACTTTGGGAAATGCTGAATGAATAAAAAGTAAAGTGTTGTACTATCAAAAGCCAATGCCTTTGTTCCGTAGGAACTAAAGCTTGGTAAAACAATTTCTCTTCCAAAACTCTTGCCCCATCGGGCAATGTCATTAAGTTAAGATGCTAATAAGTTGCTTTTCATTAATCCTGAAAGGATTAAATTTGAATAACCCTCGATGAAATCGGGGTGAAATGTAAAGGTTACTATTTCAACAACTACGAAGTAGTTGAATAGTATGAATTCAACTACTTCGTAGTTGTCGTTAATAGCATTGAGTATCTTCCTGCGGTTGCACCGGAGGTTATTGAAATTAAAGCCCTTCGGGCTTAACTTAATGACGTTGCCCTCCGGGACAGGTTTACATATAATAAGTTCATTCATTTTATTTGATAGCACGAAATGTAAAAGTAGAATTTTTCCCGTAGATTTGAATAGCAAATTTTTCCATCACGAAACCAGGATTCTCTCATATATTATTTTTTGCCGGTGTACTTTCAGGTGTATTTATCGCTTGCAATAAATGTCCAAATCCGGCTGACCAAAAAACCGTTATTTTAGATCCGGTTTTTACACAGTATGTTTTGCCCTATTATGA
>JBIOHI010000098.1:0-7710 GCA_044448845.1 Bacteroidia bacterium | reverse complement strand
TTCATAAAATTTCAATTAGCGTTTCAGACATTGCAGGACATTCCGAAGCCTTTTCTTTTTTCATCCGTAAGAAATCAACGTCAATAAACAAGGAAAAGAAAACGAATGCCTGTCGTGATGCGGTTTTCTATCCCCGCAGCAACAATTTTTACCGGTCGTCAAACCTGGTGCTGGAAGTTCCTGCCAGGACCTTGTACGATACACTTGAATTCTGTTTTGATATCCTGAAAGAGAAAGAACGAAATTCATACTCCCCGGTTTATAAAATTCATGATCAGTACACACCACTGCATAGATCATTTTCCCTTTCCATAAAACCTGAAAAAGTTCCGGAGAAATTGCAAAACAAATTATTGCTGGCCTATTTTAACAAAGAGGGCAATATTCATTCGGCAGGTGGTGAATACGGCAATGGATACGTTACAGCGCGAAATAATAATTTCGGAAATTATTTTGTCGCCTTCGATTCGGTTGCCCCAACAATCAAAGCGTTGAATATTTCCCATGACGGAACGGTGAAAGATACATTCGGATTGAAATTCAGGATCGATGATAACTTTTCGGGCATTGCCACCTACCGCGGAACCATCAATGGGAAATGGGTCCTGATGGATTACGATCCAAAGAACGATCTGCTGGTTTATGAGTTTGATGAAAAAACTTTGCGCAATGAAAAACTGGATTTCAATTTAATTGTTACAGATAAAAAAGGGAACTCTACGACTTTCAAAAAAGAAATCCTGTTTAAATACAAATCCAATGACTAAATTAAAGGAAGGCGACAAAGCACCGGCATTCAAAAGTGCGAACGAAAAAGGAGAAATGGTTTCTCTCTCCGATTACAAAGGGAAGAAATTAGTGCTGTATTTTTATCCGAAGGATAATACTCCCGGATGTACTGAAGAATCCTGTGATTTGAGAGATAATTACAAAATGTTTCAGAAAAAAGGTTACGAGATCCTCGGGGTGAGTGCCGACAATGAAAGAAAGCACAGAAATTTTATCAAGAAATTTTCGCTGCCATTTTCACTCCTTGCCGACACTGATCATTCTATTTGTGAATCTTTTGGCGTTTGGGGAGAGAAAATGTTGTTCGGGAGAAAATACATGGGAATACTTCGAACCACTTTCGTGATCAATGAAAAAGGAAAGATCGAAAAGATCATTGAGAAGGTGGACACCAAAGCCCATTCGTTACAGATCCTTTAGAATATGGAGGTGTCTTTCAGCAGGGGGACCGGCATTTTAAAATATTGCTTCATCACCACGCGGAACGAATTCACCGGAGAGATGCTGTCGTACAACATCGAATAATTTTTATCATAAAAATAATAGGCATTTAGATTTTTAAACGCATTGTCGGTGCTGTCACTTTCCTTATTGATGACCTGTTCGTAGGTCATATTCCTTCTGCCGTGATCGCCCTCAAGAACAATGATCTTGTTTCTTTCACCTTTCAATAGATTTGAAATCAAAATTTTAATTACCGTGTTGGTGTATGTCAATTGATCCAGGTAACTTTTCACCGATAACCGGTCTTTGGTCCGGGAATAATCTTCCACACTCCTGATCATGCCTTGTTCATTGAAATAGTAGGGCGGGTGAGGCAACATCATGTGCAGGTAAATGAATTTGGGTGAGCCCTTATCCGCAACACTCGGCAGGGAAGCTGATGCGATCTGGTTATCGAAACGGGAACGGATCGATCGGGTCAGAATATTATTCGCAAAAAATTGGAAGTAATTCAACATCGATTTCCCAAGGATCAATTTCAAAGCAGCCTCACTCCCAAAATTCTCATTCACCGATTTGTGATCCTTGAAATCAAAGATCGATAAGTTATAGAAACGGTAACCCTGACTCTCCAGGATCCGGAGCAATTTATTCTCCCGCATACTTTCACAGGCCTGCGGGTAATCGTCAGGGTACCTGGCCGAAATTATTTTTTTGAAATAATTCATGTTGAGGGTGGAAGAAATTGAAAACGGTGTTTCGGAATAATTGCTTTTGGAATGAGTGGAAATAAAAAATTTATTACTTACCAAAAACGAATCCATTGCCGAATTATCATACCTGTAATTTTCTTTTAACGACACCGAACTGGCATACGCATCGAAGACAAGAAAATAAATATCCGGCAATGAATCATTCGGAATTATCCGGCCGGGCAACGTTAAATCTTCATGTACCAGTGGAAATGTTTTTTTCTCAGCAATAAGTATTTTATATCCAAGCACCCCTGAGTCAACAAAAATATAAACTATGAACAGCAAATTGAAAAATAAATTGACGCGTTGGATTCGCCCCTTATTCGCTGCTTTTTTTATCCAATAAAAAACCAAAATGAGTAAACATAAAAGGACCGGTGCCGTTATTTTGAAATGTGAAAGTCCTTTGTAAATGAATCCGAAACCGTTTAAAAGATACCCGAAGAAAAAAAATGACACAGCTATAAGTCCGGTGAAAACAGCACTCTTCCCCGAACTTTTAAATATCCAAAGAAAAATAAGGAACAAGATAAACACACAGCCTAATGCGGGGACAAGCACGCGGAACAAATCGATCCACCGCAGCCATTCAAAAGAATACGTGACCCCGTGGAGGAAAGAAAAAATAACAACCAGGAAAGGTGCAAAAGGATATTTTTTTAATCGATCCCGGAAAACCTTCATGAACTTATTTTCTCAAAATGGTAAATGATCCTTCCGGTCTTTGAAATTTTGTTCTTGCTCACCAACTGAAAATATTTTCCGAAAACCCGTTCGAAATTTTCTTCATTATAAGAAGTAAAAATATCTTTCCTGTTTTGCAGCATTTGCTTCATTTTTTCATCCGATTTGGGAACGAATTCGATCACCAGGGAATTCCCGATAGATGAAAATAATTGAGCCGTCATTTCAAACGAAATGTTTTTTCCGATGGCAAGATGATGAACCACCGCCAGTGCCAGCACCAGTTCTGATTTGCTTCGTTTGAAAAAAGAATTTCGTTCGGTATTATTCCAGCCGATGGAAGGTGAAGGATTCAAAATATCCACCGTTAAGGGATAAATATTTTTCAGATCCTTTCGTTTACATAATTCATAAAACGAATTGATACAATTTGAATCCGGGTCAATGGCAATAGTATGGATGCCCTTCCCATAAAGCATCTGGGAAAACATTCCGTCATTACAACCAATGTCGATGGCGGTTTTCACGCTGATCGTATCTAAAATTTCATTCACAACCTTTTTCTTTTCATTGATGTAAGTTTCGCTGAGAATGGTCTCCGAGTAATAATCCTGCCAATCCGAACTCATTTTCCTTACTTTTAGTTTTTCCACAGCGCTCCGCAGGCTGTCGATCAACATCAGCAAACGCTGCTTCGGCATCTTTAAAGAATTGTTTCCTTTCTTTTTATTCCTGAAACCGGCATGAAAATGCAAGTGAAGTAAAACAGGAACATTGAAATAACTTCTCAATGGAAGCATGTTTGACGCCATCTTCAACGGAATGCCTTCCGGATGGGAAAGCAATAACTGATTCATTTCCGGATGAACGTAACTCATCAAAAGTAAAGGGGCGAAAAAAGTTTCACAAAACTGTTTGTACGCTATCCAGGGTTTTCCTTCTTCGTATTTTTCAAAAGAACAGGTATCGATAAAAACCGTTCTCCCGTTAAAAAACTGAACATTGAATGGAGTGGCATCTTTCAAACTCATTCCATGTTCAAGAGAAAGCTTCATCACTTCCAATGTCAGTAATGCCGCGTCTTTAAATTGATCAAAACACCATTCATAAGGATACGAAATAAAGGGAATTTGTTCCGGTAAGATCGTTTTAAAATGATTTTCTTTTTCACAAATCACTTCCGGCTTTTCTTCATGTGAAATCAACTTCCCCGAATCGGTTAGTTTTTTATACAAGCCCGAATTGATCAGCAACTGATAATTTTCGGTATAAGAAATATTCAACTGGCGGTAGATACTATTTGATTCGTCCCTGAAAACAAAACCATCCGGATCCCGGAATGAGGAAGTGACAGGTTGGAATCTTTTATCCATTCTTTCCGTTAAAAAAGGATCTCAATTTTATAAAAAAGGATTTCACCCTCCAGGTGATGGACTTGAAAAAAAAACCAACACCCAGCACCGTGCCGATGATCACCTGAACGATGAGACTGGTATTACCCGGGTCGAGGTAGCATAAGATAAAACCGAAAATTTCTTTCATCAAAAATTATTCAGGTCAAATATAGGAAAAGATTTTTCCATTGGAAGATTATCGTGAATTCATCGCCTGATAAAAAAATTTAAAACCCGCAATGCGTTTCTCACCAGCTGGTAGCTCATCCAGTTGATCACCTGGTTCCACCAATAATGATGCCTGGTATAGTTGGAGGCAATTATTTTTTCACATCCTTCTTCTGTCAAAGCTTGCAGCTTCTTTAAAACCTCTTTTGAGAAATTCACATCATCGGCAAGAAGGTTCAGTTCGATACTTCCATAGTCGCTCAGTGTATTCATGTTGTAAGAACCAATAGTGGTAAGTGATTCGTCCACTATCATCAGCTTACCATGCATGACGGATCGTTTCCATTCAAAAATTTCAATATTGTTGCGAATAAGAAAAGGATACAAAAAACCGGTTGCAAATTTCATCAGTCCCACATCGCTTTCATTACTCAAAAGCAAATGAATTTTTACCCCTCTTTGCGATGCTTTGCGAAGCAGGTAACGCATCCTGTTTCCGGGAAGAAAATAGCTGGCCACAATAAATAAGGAAGTCTTCGACCTTTTGATACTTTGCCTGTAGAACCTGGATATTTCAATGTTTCTTTGTTTCCAGTCATTCTGAAGAATACGGACAGGAACACCGGTTCTGTTTTTTTCTATTTTCAGTTCATGGTGATATTCCCTGAAGAAAAAATGTTTCATTTTCCTTCGCCACATACTTTCACATACTTTCAAACCATCCCGGCAAACCGGTCCGTCAACCCTTGCCGCAAAATCAAGCCAAGGCTGGTGCTTAAGATCACCATGGTATCTTCTGGAAATATTGATCCCTCCTATCAAAGCTGTTTTTCCGTCCATCAAAACAATTTTATGATGAAGCCGTCTTCCGATCCGCAAACGGATGGAACGATGAAACGGGGAAAATTTCTTGAAATAAATTCCGGATCCTTCCAGCTCGGAAATAACTGATTGATGCAGGTTCTGCGAGCCATACGCATCCACAACAATAAAGATCTTTACACCGCGCCCGGCTGCTTCTTTCAACAATTTGATGCAGTGCTGCCCGGTCTCATCGTGCTCAAAAATATAAAGCTGGATATGAATAAATTTCTGAGCCGACTTAATTAATTCATAGAGTTCATCAAAAAACTCATTCCCGCTTTGCAATAATTTTATCGAATTGCCGTGATGAAAATTATGTCGGTCGAACCAGCGGTTCATGATTGTAGGTGATCAGTTATCGGTGATCGGTTGATAGGTTATCATCCAACATTTAACATTTATCATTCAACATTTCACATTCTTAGAGATGAATACACTCGCCATACGCCTGTGCGGCCGCTTCCATGATGGCTTCGCTCATGGTCGGGTGCGGATGAACGGATTTAATGATCTCCATTCCGGTAGTCTCTAATTTTCGAGCCACCACCACTTCCGCGATCATTTCAGTAACATTTGCTCCTACCATGTGTGCTCCCAAAAATTCTCCGTACTTCGCATCGAATATCACTTTAACAAAACCTTCTTTCGCTCCCGCGGCACTTGCTTTTCCGCTTGCAGTGAAAGGAAATTTACCAACTTTTAATTCGTAACCTGCATCCTTCGCGGCTTTTTCCGTCATGCCAACGGAAGCCACTTCGGGTGAACAATAGGTGCATCCCGGGATGTTCCCGTAATTCAACGGTTGCGGATGATGACCGGCAATTTTTTCCACGCAGATAATTCCTTCAGCGCTTGCCACGTGAGCGAGCGCAGGTCCTTTCACAATATCACCAATTGCATAAACGCCTTTAATATTTGTTGCATAAAAATCGTCCACCAACACTTTTCCTTTGTCGGTTTTCACACCAATTGTTTCCAATCCGAGATTTTCTAAATTGGTTTGAATTCCTACTGCCGAAAGAACAATGTCACATTCCCTCTCTTCTATTTTACCCGAAGATTTAATTTTCACTTTACATGTTTTGCCGCTGGTATCAACCGATTCCACCGAAGCGTCCGTCATGATCTCGATTCCAGATTTCCGGAACGCACGCGAAACTTCCCGCGAAACATCTTCGTCTTCGATGGGAAGAATATTGGGAAGAAATTCAACCAAAGTAACTTTTGTTCCGAGCGTATGATAAAAATACGCGAACTCACTTCCGATGGCACCGCTTCCCATCACGATCATCGTTTTGGGTTGTTCGGGCAAGGTCATGGCTTCGCGGTAGCCGATCACCTTCTTTCCGTCAATTTTTATATTGGGCAACTCCTTTGAACGCGCACCGGTTGCGAGAATGATATTTTTTGCTTCGACCGTTTTTTTTGCTCCGGCTGCATCCGTGACCTCCACTTTTCCGGCACTTATTAATTTTCCGAAACCCTGTATCACGTCAATTTTATTTTTCTTCATGAGGAAAGCGATCCCTTTGCTCATTCCATCAGCAACGGTGCGGCTGCGTTTGATCACTGCCGGAAAATCGGTGGATGATTCGCCCACGTTGATCCCGTAATCTTTGGCGTGTTTGATATATTCGAAAACCTGTGCCGACTTAAGCAGCGCTTTGGTTGGAATGCATCCCCAGTTGAGGCAGACACCGCCCAGTTCCGATTTCTCGACAATGGCGGTTTTCAAACCCAGTTGGCTGGCGCGAATGGCGGCTACGTAACCACCGGGACCGCTTCCTATAACTATCAGATCGTAATTCATGAGATAAATTTTTAGTGGTGCAAATTAAATATAATTGGCGGAAACCTTTTATAATTTTATAAAAACTTATGCGTTAATTTGAAGGTGCAAAAAAAATTGACTGTCCTGTTTTTTGCGTTGCTGCTTCATGCTAACGGATTTACACAGAAAATTTATTTTACAACAAATGTAAACGGATTCGTTTTCTCCGTTAACAGCACATCAGATAGAAATTATCTTGCTTTTGGATATGCTACTAATTCATCATTGGCTCATAACTCCATAAGCAAACTTGATAGAAAAGGTAACCTTCTTTGGCAAAAATTCATATTCGATTACGATAGCGTTTTTTTCCAAAGTCCATACAGAATTATTTCTTCAAAAAATGGTTTTCTGGTTCCAATGTATTATTTCTCGAATGGATATGGAATTTCTTCTGATTCATTTCTTTTGGTAAACATTAATCAGGATGGAAATGTGATTTGGCAAAAAAATATTCTCAATAAAGAATTTGTAGCGGGAAATTTCTTTGTCGAAAATGACAATACAATTAGTACAATAAAAATTGACAAGAATAATAAACCATTGCTTGAAAAAATGGATAGCATTGGAAATATCTTTTATTCAAAATCAGTTCAAAATCTTTTTATTTCGAGAGCCATGTGGCTTCGAAAGACATCGGCTGGAACTTATGTATTCAGTACAATTGATACCAATATTTATAAATTACGAAACTGCAAAAAGACAATAACCTGTATTGATACACCCGGAAATATTTTATGGAATAAAATTCTGAATTATAATGATACTCTTTCTCCAGTAG
>JBIOHI010000097.1:0-7746 GCA_044448845.1 Bacteroidia bacterium | reverse complement strand
CCAACAGGTATGAAGTGGAAAGATCGTTTGATGGTTTGCATTTCGAATATGCAGGTGAAGTAAAAGCCGAAGGATTCTCGAATGCTTCGCGTACTTATTCATTCACCGATAACAACGTTATCAATTCAAACACAACAATAATTTATTACCGTTTGAAGATGATCGACAACGATGAGCAGTTTAAATTCTCACCGGTTGTAACGGTTACCATTGATAAAACAAATTCGGGAACGGTTACCGTTTATCCGAATCCGTTCACCGGAAGTTTCGATCTTAAATTCAATTCATCTGTTGATGGTAAAGCTATCATCAGCATGACCGATCAGGTTGGCCGTTTGATCTATTCCGAAACCATCACGGTTCAGAAAGGCGCAAATGCTTATCGTTTCAGTGAACCTGACGGAATGAAAGCCGGAGTTTACTTTGTGAACGTGATCACCGGTGATAAAAATTATACGAGCAAGGTGATCAAGTATTGATGCCTTGATTAATTCATTAACAAAAAAAACCTTCAATAACTGAAGGCTTTTTTTGTTTAAATGAATTGAAAAAATAATTCATAAATTTGAGTGATGAAAGTTCGATGATGAAAATATCCGATCAAAGAATAGTATTTTTCACAGTTGCATTTTTGTGCATATTTTACAGTTGCAAAAATTGCCCGGATCCTCCAAAGACAAGAACATACACAGTTATCTCAGGATATACACCCTATTTGATGGTATATAAAGATTTCGACACCTTAAGATTTCTTCAAAATAGTAAAGACACAGTTCTTTTTATCGGAAATAAAATTCAGACATCCTATAATTCAGCTTCGAGTCACGATGAATGTGCAATTAATGAACAATTGCAACAAATAATTCAATCATTTACAAATAAAACAGGCGATAAAATTACCCTTAATTATTATGTCACACCATCATATGAAGGTAATATTTGTGCGTTTGAAATTAGCTTTAATAATTCTACTTACGGACCTAACCCTGCGGGAGCTGTTAACTGTTTTCAAAACAATGCAATAAATATAACCGTTTTAGGTAAACCCTATTGTGTGACAAAAATCAACGGTGGCGGGAATAATTATTTATATTTTAACGATACATGCGGTATTGTGAAAATATATGTAAATCCTAATATTTACGAAAGACTACCCTGAAAGTTATTGTCACCAAAATGCTGCTCATACGGAGCTGACGGAGTTGTTGGTTTGTTTTGCTACCGATATTTTGCTCCTACGGAGCTGACGAAGTTGTTGGTTTGTTTTGCTATTAATATTTCGCTCCTACGGAGCTGCCGCCATCGCTGATTATTTTTTTTCTAACCATGAATTTTGATTTGGGAAAATGAAAGTCCAGTTAGGGACGAAAAATTGGTAGAAAATATTCACAACCATTTTCTCGAGTGCCGTAGGCAAGACATTTTGTTTACCAAAAAATTCGAACGGGTTTTATTTCGATTCGTTTGATTCACGTCTATTTCCCGTTTATTATTTCGCTCCTACGGAGCTGACGGTTTTTCTTGGTTTGTTCTCTACCAATATTTCGCTCCTTCGGAGCTGCCGCAAATTGTACCTTGGTTGTTCGGTCAACAAAAAAAATGCTTTCGCAAAATGAATGTCCCGTTAGGGACGAAATATCGGTAGAAAACATCTCCGGCCATTTTCACTGAGTGCCGTAGGTACGACATTTTGTTTAAGAGAAAATTTAAATTAAAAATTCCCCTTCCATTCTAATTGGTAAACTCAAACTTTTTTAAAACCCTTAATCCAAAAAGGCCGTCTTCAAAGGTATAGGTAATCTCGGTCTTGAATTTCATTGCTTCAAAATCAAAGAACATCCGGAACCAGTAAACCTGTTCATATTTGCCATCCGGAAGATCGATGTAAGCTGTCTTATCTAAATAAGATTCCCGGTTGAACCGTCCTCCTCCGTACCATCTTTTTTCATGCACAAAGGAATAAACCTCTATTTGAGGATTCGATGAAAAAAGAAAGTTGATCGCGAAGAATAAATTGAAAATGCCCGGTGTAAGCAACAGGAAAAGAATTTGACGGGAAACCGTTTTACGTGCTGAAAAATAATAGCGATAGCAAAGAAAACTAATGCTGTAAATACCAATGATTGCACCTAACATGGCCCATAAGGGCAATTCGGTGTTGAGTGCAAAACGAAAGAACAGGATTATGTTTATCAACACTCCAAGCAAGTATTTAAAGCTTTTTGTTTTGATGATAAATAAAATTGAGCTCCCCAACTTTCCCGGGTCATTCTTCAAAAATTCCCGTATTGTTTTAATGGTAAACGGAAGAGTGACAAAGATGACCAGCATGCTTCCTCCAAAACCTGTCCAGCCTTCAACAAGGGTTGCCACTATTGGCAGAATGATCAGAATACTGCAGGCAAACAAAAAAATAAGACCATCGAATATAATTTCAATGGAAGAAACAGACTTGTAGTAATCGGAATTAATAAATTCGTCATACCGCATTTGAGCATATCGTTTTGCTTGTTGCCTGGCCTGCTCACGCCTTTGTGAATGCCAGTCCGTGTAAGAACTCATCCTGTCTTTTGAAACAACATTTTTTGACCTGGCGTTCCTGAGAAACTCGTATGCTTCGGTGAGCAAAATGAATTGTTCGTGCGCATCGGGAGCCTTATTCTTGTCAGGGTGCAGTAATTTTGCTTTACTCCGGTACGCATGTTTGATGTCGTCCAAAGTTGCTTTTTCGGAAACGTTTAAAATCTTGCGATATGTTTCAATTGAATACATTGACTTTTGAATGTTCGATGTTGTTCCTTCTTCTGAATTTTAATTTTATCGATCAAATGTCATTTGCATTGAAACTAAACAAATATAAAATGCTCAGGCAAACATTTAAATGAAATCAAATATAAATCCTATTTTCAATAATTGAATGGTGTTAAACATCAACAATCCCTAAATTTTCATCCAACAAAACCTTGGAGTAGTTGGATAAACTCTAAACCACAAACTCAAAACCCTAAACCCTTTTCCCCCTCCAGATAAACGATCTTATTCGCCAGCTCTTTCTCCGTTTTATTGAACTGCCGCAAAGCTTTGTAAATGGCAACGTTCAGCTCGTATCCAAGAAGTACTATATACGAATTCACATAAATGATCATCATCAGCACGATGATGGCACCGATGGAACCATATACCTTGTTGTAGGTGTGGAACTGGTTCACATAAAAAGAAAAAACAGCCGTGGTGATTAAAATAGAAAGTGAAGCGAACACCGAACCGATTGAAAAGAAACGGAACTTCACCGATTTGCTCGGGGCGAAATAATATACCGTGGAAATAATGGTAAGACAAATTCCGGCAACGATGAGGTAATTGAAACCGGCAAAAATTGCAGGAGTCATCCTGGAAGGAAAGTATTTCATTTTGTCGGCCAGGTGAAGCAGCCGGCTGCCGAATGTGATAAGGAAAACTGAAAATAACAGCGACACGGATACCGTTGCTGCCAAAATAATAGCTACGATCCGCTGTTTGAAAAATGAACGCGTTTCTTTTTGCTGATTGTATTTGTTCAATGAATTCATGAGCGAATGAAAACCGTTGGTGGAAAAATAAATAGCAAATAAAAATCCTACCGACAACCATCCCCCTCTTTGCTTGCTGATGATATCCTGGATGGTGTGCTGCACCACTTTAAAAGTTTCCGCAGGCAAAACTCCTGAAAAGAATAATAAAATCTTTTCCTGGAGTTTTGAGAACGGAAGATAAGCAATGAGTGTAAAAAAAAAGATCACGGAAGGAAACATGGAAAGAAAAAAGGAGAAAGAAAGCGATCGGGCGCGCATGGTGAGATCTCTCTCATCCACTTTTCGGAAATAGAAATCGATGACGGCAAACCACGTCACTTCAGGGTAACCGGGGATCTCGTGGTTCTTCAACCAATCCACAACCGCTCGAAACCTTTTCGTTTTTTTTACACGTGATTTTAGATTTTTCAATTCTCCTGATTTTTATAGCCGCTAAGACACGAAGGCACAAAAATTCACAAAGAATAAAAATGAATCTGCGTTCGTTGGCGGCAATTTATTTTTTTAAACGGAAATTTTATGAACGGTTTAAAAAATCATCAACTGAAAAATGGTTTCAGTTTCGCGAGTATCCACTCCGGGCAACGGATGAGCTTGTTCGTTTTAGCATCGATAAACACCAGCGTAGTCTCGCCTTTGTTGATCAACACCTTTTCGGCATTGGAAATTTCATAATGCACATGAAATTTCAGAACAGGCAAATCCTGGATAATGGTTTTTATAGTTAAGAGGTCATCGTATTTTGCACCGCGGATAAAGTTACATTCCATTTTCACCACCGGCATGATCACCCCGCTTTCTTCCACCTGTTTGTAATCCATCCCGATCGTTCGCAACGCCTCCACCCTGCCCACTTCGTAATATTGGGCGTAGTTGCCGTAATACGCCAAACCCATCTGGTCGGTTTCGCCATAGCGAACACGGATTGTTGTTTCGGTAATGAACAAAATTTTAGAAATGTTTTAAAACTAATTGTGAAATGGATTCACCGATCGCCAAAGAAGATGTTGCCGCAGGGGAAGGTGCATTAAGAATGTGGATGGCACGTTTCTTTTCAATTATTTTAAAATCATCGATCAAACCACCGGTGCGGTCGCATGCCTGCGCACGTACTCCTGCTTCTGCCGGGATGAGATCATCTTCTTCAATTTGAGGAATGAATTTCCGGAGTGCGTTGGTGAAAGCAGTTTTGGAAAATGAACGGTAGAATTCACCAATGCCGGTCTTCCAGTATTTTCCTGCCACCTTTTGAAACCCAGGCCAGGTGAGTGACTCAAACATCTCTGTAAAATCAACATCCGATTTTTCATACCCTTCGCGCTTGAATGCGAACACCGCGTTCGGGCCTGCTTCCACGTGCCCTTCGATCGTGCGTGTGAAATGCACACCGAGAAAAGGAAAATTCGGATCGGGGACCGGGTAAATTAAATTGTTTATGAGATTTCTTTTTTCGTGTTTCAGAAAATAATATTCGCCACGGAAAGGAATGATGCGCGTATCACTTTTTTCCCCGGCCATTTCTGCTACCTTATCGCTGAACAACCCGGCACAATTCAAAAATACTTTCGTTTGGTAAACCTTCGAATCAGTGATGATCTCTGCATGTTCGTCATCCACAAAAATATCATTCACCCTCTGACCGGTATAAATCTCACCTCCCATTTGGGTAATGAGTTCGGCAAGTTTTGCCGTGATATGCTTATAATTAATGATGCCGGTGTAAGGAACGAGAATGGCTTTTATGCCTTTCAGGTTCGGCTCGAGTACTTTCAGTTTTTCCTGTTCGATGATGGAAATTTTATCGAGCCCGTTTTCCAAACCACGTTTATAAAGAGCATCCAGTTGCGGTAATTCGGTCTCATCGGTTGCCACGATCACTTTCCCGCAGAGTTCGTATTTTATTCCATGTGAGTTGCAAAAATCAATGAGCATGGTGTAGCCGGTGCGGCAATTTGTAGCTTTCAAACTTCCGGGCTTGTAATAGATACCCGAATGGATCACACCGCTGTTGTGCCCTGTTTGGTGAGCCGAAAGCGTTTTCTCTTTTTCCAATAAGGTCAGCTTAATACCTGGATTTTTTTTTAATAAACTATACGCACTTGCCAAACCAACAATGCCTCCTCCGATGATGACGATATCATTTTTCATCCTGTAAATATTTGGTGCAAAATAAAATTATAAATGGAATTGGAATATGATTTTAATGAGAAACGGGGGAAGTGATATTTTAAGTCATAGATGAACGGGATTCTCCAAACAAAAGCGGCAAATGAATTTCCTGTTTAATATTAGCAAAAGTCCTGCTTCATATCATTTGGATTTCTCACAGAAAGATGTAGATTCCCCGCTCCTAAAATCCTAAACTAATATTTATACATCATGAATAACTTTACGGCTTTACCGGTAGTGCGACATTCAGTTTGGATGTCCCAAAAACCCCATCAATTATTTTCTTTTTTTATTGCATTAACTTTATCGCTTTCATTCAGTACCATTAAGTTGAGTGCTCAAACGGGTACACCCATGTTCACTTCAGTTGGAACGAGTACGGGTGGAAACGCGTTTCCATTCGGAAGCACCAGTTCAAACCATACGCAGTTTGTGTACACGGCAGGCGAATTTGCCGGTGCTACAGGCGGAAACATTTCGGCTATTTATGTAAGACCGACTGCCGCAGTAACATCAACGGTTTATACAAATTTCACGGTGCGAATGGTGCAACAGCCTGCAAGCTTCACGGTGTTTCCAAGCGGAACTTATTTAACCGGATTAGTCTCATGTTTTGGTCCGGCTACTAAAACTTTTACGAGTATAGCTGCAAACGGGTGGATGAAAATTACATTGACCACTCCTTTTTATTACGATCCTACAAAGGCGTTGATTGTTGACATTCAACAAAACGCATATTCCGGTACCCCTTCCGGTTTTTCAACCCAGCATAGTGCCGGAACAGGAGGCAACAAACGCATCTATGGAGCCTATGGAGCCACTTCGGGTACAACAAATACTACCTATGCCAATATGGGAATTGATATTTCCACTTCTTCCTATAACGATGCCGGAGTTTTATCCATTGATTCCCCTTATACTTATTGTTCTGCAGGGACCTACCCGGTGAAAGTGACCATCAAGAATTTCGGCAGAAACCAGGTAACAAGCGTGAATGTTAACTGGTCGGTGAACGGTACCGCCCAAACTCCCCTTTATTATTCGAGCACACTGGATACGCTTGGCGGATCAGGTGCCAACACCGCACAGGTAACCTTGGGCTCCTATTCATTTCCCACTACACCGGTTGATGTGAAAGCCTGGACATCTTCGCCAAACAGCACCACCGACACGGTACCTGTAAACGATTCGGCATTTGCTTTTGGAAAGCAACCATCTCTTGCCGGTGGAACTTATACCATTAATCCATCGGGAAGCGGAACCACCAATTTTATTTCGTTTGCTCTTGCCACAGCGGCATTGGCAAAAGGAATTTGCGGACCGATACTATTCAGTGTAGCGGCCGCAACTTATAATGAACAGGTGATCATTCCGACTAACATCCCGGGATCTTCTGCAGTCAACACCATAACTTTTGACGGGGGAAACGGGAATGCCTCCACACGTATCATCACTTATTCGGCTGCGAGCACATCGTATCCCACTTTTTTTATTAACGGTGCAAAATATGTTACCGTTCGAAACCTGACTATCAGCGGTACCGGTGCGAGCTATGGATTTGGAGTTCTCATCGGAGCAGGTTCAACAGGATGCAAAATTAATAACTGCGTTATCAATGTAACCGGTACAAGTTCTACTTCTTTTGTTGCACTTTGTATCGGAGGAAGCATTACCTCTTACACTGCAGGAGGACGCGTGGATAGTTTGCTTATTGATTCGAATGTGATTAGTGGCGGCTACTCGAATATTTTTTGCTATGCCGGATCGGCTGCGATAGGATTGCAGAATAGATTTAATTTTAACCAGCTATCGAATGCGTATCAATATCCCGCCTATTTTTATTACCAGAATGGAATCAGCATAACAAACAACACGATAACCGGGGGAAATTATATCACCACCAATTACGGCATGTACTGTTCTCAGGTGAACAGCAACGGAACCAACGCGGTTAATATCAGCGGAAACAAAATTACTAATTTTGGATACTACGCTTTATATATTG
>JBIOHI010000096.1:0-7752 GCA_044448845.1 Bacteroidia bacterium | reverse complement strand
TGACAGTACCTTCTCACCAAAAAATAATTCTGCATGTTCGTCAAAATTCCCGCTCGAATCGGTGGTCAAAAAAGTGCAGGTCGAATTTTTACTGCAAACATTTTCCATTTCGGGATGACGCATAAGATAATCTTCGAGGCTGTTGGCAACCAGTTCTCCCTGCGAAATGATCTTAATGGTTGAGGGAAGGATTTTTTTTATCTTTTCGATAAGTACCGGGTAATGCGTGCATCCTAAAATGATTGTATCAATCTTTGCAGAATGCGAAAGCAATTCGTTGATATTTTTTTGAATGAAATAATCCGCGCCTTCATTATTGAATTCATTGTTCTCCACCAGCGGAACCCACATCGGGCAGGCTTGCTGGAACACTTTTACATCCGGGAAGAATTTTTCAATTTCGATCGGGTAGGAGAGAGAAGCCACCGTACCGGTAGTTCCGAGTACACCAACATGCTTTGTTTTACTGATGTTCCCAACGATCTCTGTAGTAGGACGAATGACTCCAAGTACACGCAAGGTTGGATCAATTTTGGGAAGATCGTTTTGCTGGATGGATCGCAATGCCTTTGCCGATGCGGTGTTGCAGGCAAGAATGACAAGCCGGCATTTCATTTCGAAAAGATGCTTGACACATTCCAAAGTAAAATGATAAACCGAATCGAACGAACGTGTTCCATAAGGAGAACGAGCATTGTCGCCCAGGTACAAATAATCATACCGGGGAAGTTTCTTTCGTAACTCCTTCAATACGGTCAATCCTCCGTAACCTGAATCAAATACTCCTATGGGGCCTGGTTGCATTTTTTTTTGTTTGCGCAAATTAGTGATGCTATCGACAACTTCAAGAAAAAAATCTGTATTTGATTTGATGATTCAATGCGTATTTTAAAATCATTTGAAAAAATATTGTTTATCTTCCCAAAAAATCCAACTCATGACCTATGCGATCGATGCTGCCGAATTAAACTATTTATTTGTCACCGATTCCCAGATCCCGTTTGCCGGAAAAGGATTGTACACAGCCATTGCCATATACAAAGATGAGGTCATCTCGCTTTTTAAAGGAGAGAAATTATCCCATAAAGAAGCAACCAAACGGGCAAGTAATAGTGAAGATGGTTATTTCATCGTGATGCCTGACGGTAGCATTCTTGATTCGATGAAAGTGAAATGTTTTGCCAAATATGCCAATGATTCAGCGGGTTTTATTAAAACAAAATTCAGGATCAATTCCCGAATCACACTGGATGATAACCATAAGGTTTGCATTGCCGCCTCGAGAGATATTTTAAAAGGAGAAGAGATATTTTGCAGTTATGGAAAAGCGTACTGGGAAAAATTCGGTCAGCGGAAAAAATAGTGATCGGGTGGAAATGGAAATTTTAATTTCACTTCAAACTTTTTTGAGCAACATAAGGACGGTCGGGCGGCAAGGTCAGCTTTTGTTCACGCGGATCAATGATCACATCCATGTCTTCCATCGGAATAGAACCGAGCAAAACTTCGTTATCTCCGGGCAATACCATGGCGCGGCAACTGGTGCTTCTGTTTAAAAATTTTACCTCAACAGGACCAACAATATCCACTTCGGTTATTTCTCCGTTTGCAAGTTGAGCCGATTGAGTATCGATTGTTCTCAATCCAAGCTGCGTTCTAACCCTGTCGTTAATGCAAAGCACATAAGCTCCTGAATCAACGAGTGCGCTGACATTTGTTCTTCTGATATTATCTTTTTGTAATAATCCTCTTGAGAGCATTTCTTCATCACCGGAGTTTACCAGTTCAATATTGGCATATACAAGTTCCATACTAATTTTTTTCTCAAAATTACTAAAAATAAAATAGCCGCCACATTTTTGAGTCAGTTGTTATTCAAAAAATAAATTTTATTTTATCTTGCTCGTCCAATTTACTTAGTAATATGAAAAATAAGTTTAATCTTTTAGTTGCGTTCCTGCTCTTCATCAGTGCATCCGCCCAAACATCCGACCTTGAAAAACCGTTACCTTTCGATCCGAATGTTCGTACCGGAACCTTGCCCAACGGGTTGAAATATTTCATCCGGAAAAATTCGCGCCCGGAGAAACGTGCCGAACTCAGGCTTGCCGTGAACACGGGCTCCACCATGGAGAATGACGACCAGCAGGGACTGGCACATTTCTGTGAACACATGGCGTTCAACGGAACAAAAAATTTCAAAAAGAATGAACTGGTTGACTATCTCGAATCTATCGGGACAAAATTCGGCCCTCACCTGAATGCGTATACCAGTTTTGATGAAACGGTTTATATGTTGCGTGTTCCCACCGACAGCGAAGTGTATGTGAACAAAGGAATGCAGATACTCGAAGACTGGGCACACAACCTGAGTTTCGACACGGTGGAAATAAATAAAGAACGCGGAGTGGTGATCGAGGAATGGCGGCTCGGGCAGGGAGCAGACGAACGGATGCGAAACAAATACTGGCCGGTACTTTTTAAAAACTCAAGATATGAGGTACGGCTTCCGATCGGGAAACCGGATATTCTTAAAAACTGTTCGTACGACAAACTCATCAGTTTTTATAAAGATTTTTACCGGCCTGATAACATGGCAGTGATTTTGGTCGGAGATTTTGATGTCGACCGGATGGAACAAAAAATAAAAGATCATTTCACTAATATTCAGAACCCGGTTAACGAAAGAAAGGTGGAGTCGTGGCAGGTTCCGGATCACAAGGAATTAAGAATAGCAAAAGCAACCGACAAGGAAGCTGCATACACCATTGTAGAAATTTTATACAACCACGATAAAGAAAAATTCATTACGGAAAGCGATTACCGGAAGCATATTTTATATGATTTGTACAACGGGATGTTTCAGAACCGTCTTGCCGAATTGCAGCAAAAATCGGATCCCCCGTTTAGTTTTGCTTCCACTTCCTTTGGAAGCTTTGTTAGAACAAAATCCATGTACTCATCATTTGCCATGGTGAAAGAGCAGGGCATTGAGAAAGGTTTACAAACCCTTGTGGAAGAAAATGAAAGGGTAAGGAGGTTCGGGTTCAGTTCTTCGGAACTGGAACGGGAAAAAAAATCGGTGATGAGAAGAATGGAAAGCAGTTTTGCCGAAAAAGACAAGACCGAATCGGCACAGATCACAAACGAGTACATCCGTTATTTTCTGGAGGAGGAACCCTCGCCTGGAATTGAATTAGAACTGGGTTTGTATAAAAAATACCTTGGCGGAATCACCGTGGATGAGATCAATCAACTCGCAAAGAAATGGATCAATCCCAACGGGGAGAATTGCGGGATCATTATCCAGGCACCTGAAAAAAAGGAAGTGAATTTACCGGAGGAGATAAAAATACAGGAGTTGTTCAGTAAGGTATCAACCCTTGATTTGAAGCCTTATGACGATAAGTTTTCGGACAGGCCGCTGATTGCAAAAATGCCCGTTTCCGGGAAAATCATTTCAGAAAAAAACAATACCGAATTTGGTTTTACTGAAATGCAATTATCAAACGGGGCAAAAGTTTTTTATAAGAAAACGGATTTCAAAAATGACCAGGTGGTTTTCAGTGCGCAAAGTTTTGGAGGCAGCGGATTGTACCCCGTGAGTGACGATGCATCGGCCGGAGAAGCCTCAGGTATCCTGATGAATTCAGGTGCAGGCGATTTTGACCAGACTCAATTGAAGAAATCGCTGCAGGGAAAAATCGCCAACGTGTATTGTTATATCAGTGAAACCATGGAAGGAATGGGAGGATTTTCTTCTCCAAAAGACCTCGAAACATTGATGCAACTGATTTACCTGAGGTTTACTGCTCCCCGAAAAGATGCGGACGGATTTAATTCTCACATGGAGCAAATGAAAGGTTATATCCAAAACAGGAGTGCCGACCCGGAAGAAATTTTCAGCGACACGATCGAAGTAACCATGAGCAATTATCATCCCCGCAGGAAACCCACCACCATGGAGTCGCTCAAAGAAATCAACCACGACCGGGCTTTTGAAATTTATAAGGACCGTTTTGCGGATGCCAGCGATTTTAATTTTGTGTTTGTTGGAAATATGAATACCGATGAGTTTAAAAAAATGTGCGAACAATACCTTGCCTCACTTCCGGCTTTGAACAGAAAAGAAACCTGGAAAGATGTGGGCGTAACTCCACCTTCAGGAAAAATATCCAAGACGGTAAAACGGGGAGTGGAACCCAAGAGTTCCGTTTCCTTTAAGTTTCATGGAAATGCTGTTTACAGTTTGAAAGAGAATCTCGATATGCAGGCATTGATAAAACTGATGCAAATCCTGCTTCGCGAATCATTGCGCGAGGAAAAAGGCGGGACTTACGGTGTTCAGTGTTATGGATATATTTCGCGCGTTCCGAGGCAGGAATATACCTTGAATGTAGCTTTTGGTTGTGCCCCGGAAAATGTTCAGAAACTCACCGATGCGGTGTATGCCGAAATTGATAAAGTTAAAAAGAACGGGTGTGATGAAAAGAACATGGTGAAAATAAAAGAAACATTCCGGAGGGACCGGGAAACAAACCTGAGAGAAAATAATTACTGGTCGCAAAGGATCATGAATATAGCGATGTTCAATGATAAGCTGTTGAACCAGGACGAATTTGATGATTATTTGAAGAACCTGAATTCCGCAGATCTGAAACGAATGGCAGAAAAATATTTCAACCTGGATGATTACGGCTACTTCGTTTTGTATCCTGAAAAGGAAAAGGGTATGGAGGTGAAAAAATAACCGGCTATTTCCCTGGACAATGCGGATTGAATATTTTTTCTATTTTTACAAAATGAAAACCCTGAAAATAATTCCGATCATCTTAAGCTTGCTTTTATTTATACATCAACAGGTAAATGCTCAGTGCACACCTGCAGCCAGTCTTCCAAACCAGGGAATTTTTCCGGATACTTTTCCGAGTGCAAAAGTGACGGTGGCGTATTCGCAGGTGCTCCAGTTTTTGGTCAATAAAGATACAAACATTGTCTATAACGGACAAAATGTGGCAGCAAAAGTTGATTCAATACGGATTCTTGATATGATGGGGCTTCCGCCCGGGTTTGGTTATCAGTGCAACAAGCCGGGTTGCAATGTGCTTGGTGGAGAAATAGGTTGCGCGCTCGTTAGCGGAACCACAACCCAAATGGGTTTATATCCTTTGATTGTTCATATTAAAGTTATCGGGAAAGTGTTTTTTTTTAATGTGTGGCTGGGAATAACGCAGGTTGATTCCAACACGAGTTATTCGATTAGAGTGAATTCGCTGAACGGAATTTTCGAAATTGTGGATCACTCGCAACCCGTAAAAGTTTATCCCAATCCTGCGCAAAATAAACTGTTCATTGATGCGAAAACGCTTAGAGGAAATAAATTTAAAATAAAGATCTTTGATACGAACGGGGCGATGGTATTATCGGATGATTTGGAAGTTTACGGCAGGAACGAGATCAATATTACCAGCCTTTCTCCGGGGATTTACCTCGCAGAAGTCGATGATGGGAATAAAATTTCACACGCAAAATTCATTGTTCAATAATGAACGATCAGTTGAATCTAATTTATTGTTAGGAAAGATTGAACACCCGTTTTAAACTCGATAAGTTCAACAGCCTGCAGACCTTCCAGTTTCTGCGATACGGAACATTCTTCGTTATTTCCATCCTGCTTGCCAAGATCGCCATGATCTACCAATATGATTATGGCCTCACCATGTTAAGTTCGTATGAGAACCTGATGCTGGTGAGTTCGAGCCTGACTTTCTTTTGGGTGGGCGGTATCTGCAACACGCTTATTCCGTATTATAACAATGCCGATGAAGCTAAAAGAAGGAAAGTGCTTTTCAATACCTTCATTCTCTTGCTTGCTTTTTCGATGCTTGCTTCCATCACGATCGTGATCCTCGGCATCATTGACGGACATGATCAGAACCTGTACAACATGTTTGCACTGGTGGTGCTGCTCAACACGCCAACTTACATTACCGATTATATTTTTTATCTCCGCGAAAAATATAAAGCGCTTGTGATCTGGGGTGTCATCACTTTGGCGGCTCAGATACTTATGCTTTGCACCCCATTATTTTTCAGGCAATCACTCGGGCTTGCCATCAACATGTTGCTGGTGCTTGCCCTGTTCAAATTCAACTACACGCTTATTTTATTGCTTCGTCATTCCACCATCAGCGTGAATACCCGGATGAGCCTGGATTTTCTTCAGAAAGCCACCCCGGTTATTTTTTCCATCCTGATCGCAGGCAGCATGGAATACATCAACAGTTACATTGTCCGATATAATTTTTCCAAAGAACAGTTTGCCATTTTCCGATACGGTGCCCGTGAATTGCCCATCTTCCTCATCTTTGCCAATTCGCTCAGTAATATTTACAGCGGGGAGATCTCGCGTTTCAATGCGCAGAACAGGTTAGATGAAGCGCTCTCTAATTTGAAAAAAGCCGGGGCGAAATTAATGCGTTGGATGTTCCCGCTTTCCATCGTGTTGTTGTTCGCAAGTCCGTACATGTTCAAATACCTTTACAGTGATGCACTGGTAGATGGATATAAAATTTTCAACATCTACCTGTTGCTCATCGTCAGCCGAATGCTTTTCCCTCAAACGGTGATCATGGGCCTGATGAAGAACCGCGTGTTCTACCTCATCTCCACCAATGAACTGATCATAAACGGGCTGCTCGCGTTCTGGTTCGTTTCCCTTTTTGGTATCACCGGGATCGCTTATGCTTCAGCCATTGCTTTCATGGCCGAAAAAATAATGCTGCTGATCTATTGCCGGATGGAAGGAATCGTTTGGAGACGGTTCACACCCATCGTTGAATATTTTATTTATTCATTGATCTTGCTCACCGCGTTCATCATTTCAGTCAAGATAGAAATGCCAATGCCCTGAACAAAACTTCCTGAAATTTTATTTCATGTTTAATACATGTGTTGCCCTCCGTTGATGCTGATGTTGGCACCGGTGATGAAACTCGCTTCTCCCGAAGCGAGAAACGAAACGAGGTGAGCGATCTCATGTGTGCCTCCCAATCTTCCAACAGGGATTTGTGCGATGATCTGGTTCCGGATTTCTTCTTTCACCGCCATCACCATATCGGTGGCGATGTAACCCGGTGAAATGGTATTCACAGTGATTCCTTTATTTGCGACTTCCACTGCCAGGGTTTTAGTGAATCCGTGCATGCCGGCTTTAGCGGCAGAATAATTGGCCTGCCCGAACTGTCCCCGCTGCCCGTTCACTGATGAGATGTTGATGATACGTCCGAAACCACGCTCGATCATGCTGTTGATGATGTGACGGGTGCAATTAAATACACTGTCGAGGTTGGTGCTCAGCACTGCTTTCCAGTTTTCGTAAGACATTTTCCTGAATGCACCATCGCGCGTGATCCCGGCATTGTTCACTAAAATATCTATCGGCCCGACCTCATTCATTATTTTTTCGATCATCTTTCCGGCAGAATCAAAATCGGAAACATCGGCAAAAAAAGTTTTGAAATCATAGCCTTCATTACTAAGTTTCTCTTTCCACAACTTCGCTTTTTCTTCATTGTGATAATTGCCGATGACCGTATATCCGTCATTATGAAGTTCCTTGCACATGGCGGTTCCCAGGCCACCGGTAGCTCCGGTGATGAGTGCAATTCTTTTATTTGTGTTTTCCATGGTTTGAATAAATTAAATTTACATTTTGAAAACGCCATCTCTGATAATTAAAAACTTTACAGG